>NZ_JAPZSR010000261.1:0-5742 GCF_027531875.1 Microcystis sp. LE19-84.1B
TATTTTTTGAGATTGCTCGCATTTTAAAAGCCAAACAACCCGCAGCATTTATTCTGGAAAATGTCAAGCAATTGCAGGGACATCAACAGGGAAAAACCTTAGAAGTTATTCTCAATACTCTGCAAGATTTAGATTACTATACCGATTATCGGGTTTTGAATGCTCTTAATTTTGGTTTACCGCAAAAAACGGAATCCATCAGGCCATTGGGTTTGAGCATTGTAGATAATGTCCGTGAGGATGGTATTTTGGAGATTAGCTAGACGCAAATCGGCACTGCTTAAATCAGCTTGTTGCAAATTGGTTCCTAACAAACTAGCTTGACGGAGAATTGCACCGCTAAGATTGCATTGGCTAAGATTGGCAGTGCCGAGGTTGGCCCCACTAAGGTTAGCTTGACTAAAGTTCGCTTTTGCCGCTTGCACAGACCACAAAATCGCCTTGCTTAAATTGGCACCCCGGAAGTTAACTGATTCTAGATTGGCATAGCTAAAGTCAAATTCACTGAGATTCAGACCAGATAAATCCAAACCTTGTAAATTTTCACCGTTTAAGCCGATCTTTAAGCCATTGTTGATCGCGCTCTCCAGTTGTTGACGGGTGACGCTAGACATTGTGTAGCAAGGAAAAAGTAAAAAAGCCTGTCAAGACGGGGAGCTTGCCCGTCTTAACATGATTAAAACTGGATTCGATCGCAGTTAACCAAACAAGGGTACAGTAACCCAATAACGTTTACGATAACCATTGCCAAAGTTAACTTCGATCGCTTTGCGGGCGATCAAAATCGCCTCATCGCCGTCAATATCGTAGCCAATCTCGGTGGAATTGGGTACAGTGGTGAATTCTAGAGGCATTCCAGCGCCACCGCGAGCAGACAGGGAAGCCAATTGTCGGCTAAACTCTGCCGCTAGTAACTGCTCATAGTTGCTAGGTTCGGGTGCTAAGACAGGAGCGATATCACCCTGGGGAGGCGGCGCACTGGCAGAGCGTACAGGACGACTACTTAACTGTTCGAGCGAGCGGACTGATGAATGCACATCGGTGACAGTACCATCATTATCCAGGGCAATTCGCACCGTACCTGCCCCCGGGGTAATCACTGGGACACCATTAATCAACTGTCGGAATTGGACAATCACACCAGTAGTAAACGGTCCGTCCAATTGTCCCGAACCGTTAGCCGTACCGCCGGCTTCGGAAGATAAGATAATTCGATCGAACACCACTGGGACTTCTTGGTCAAGACCGTAACGCCAGACGGCCTCCTGGGCTAAGGTTTGGGCGCTGTCCATAGCCAAGGGGTTGTAATTATAACGGTTAGGAGTTGCCAAACGAACATCAATTGACCCATCACTACCGTAGGCGATGCTTTGTTCCCCCGTCACCACGCGATAGGAGCCATTTCTGGTACTACCAACTTCTGACGGGATTTCCAGGTCAAGACCAAATCGTGCCGCTAGGCTGCGGGCAGCGGGTCGAGTAGCGTCTAGGGGTTGCAAACGACCGACGAGGAGATGCTGGGGTAAGACCAGTTGTGGTTGGCTACTGCGAGCCACATTGTACCATCGCCACCAATACCAAGCATTACTGACCCGTTCGCGAGAAAAATAGCGTTCATTAAAGAGACGATTTTTCGCCTCATCGGCACTGGCACCACAGGCCACCACCGAGGGGGCTTGGTCGTGGGCAATGCGCCAACTAGCATCTAACCAAGCGGTACTAAAAGACTTATTCTTGTTCCATTCTTCCCAGAAAAATTTGCCGTAATTGGGATTATCCCAACTAACAGTTTCATAGCCGAAGAGCATTCGCCAACCGCGATTACTACGATGCCAAGTGCGAATCGGGTTGTGACCGCCCAGAACCCGCAGGGAAAGACAGGTAGACAGAAAAATGTATCTGACCCGCTCGTTACCCCAAATTAACTTATCACTGCTAGAGACGACCGTACAACCTTCGTTACCCCAGGGTTTGCTCATCGGTAGATAAAACACGCCATTGGCATCCATCCCGCCATGACCAGAGTGATAGAAGGCCATGACCGCATCTACCCCGTAGGTATCTTGCCAATCATCGTAGGGTTCGTAGTAAAGCCAGGGTTGTACACCACAATCCTGATACCAAAAGTTTAAGGGGGTAAACTTTTTCACATAGTCTAACCAGCCTTGGGCATCTTCATGGGTATAGCGCAGGGTGCCAAAGGAGCAACCACAGCCCACTTCAATACTACAGCCGCCATAGAGATTCGCTCCGCCACGCAGGCCATCTTTGCTATCCTGACCGAGGGGGTTTTCGGCAAAGAGAGGAACGGCGGGAATTTCTGGTGTTTCGGACTTAGGAAGGTTAGCTGCGGGGGGAATTTGAGTCGGTTGTGTTAATGTCATGGTATTTTCCTCGTTAAATCTTGAAAAAGTTTTAAAAAACGTAAATTTCCTGAATCACGTTGTTTTCTAGACGCAGATTGACGGGAAATTTTCTTTCCTTAGCGGCGGACAGCAGGGTAAGCATCCCCAAGAAAACACTGTCACTCTCGCTGGCAATCTTGCGCCAGCCGAGGCCGTCCACATAGGCGGCCGCATTGCGTTCTTGGTTAATCATCCACAAACCGGTAATCTGCTTTTTCTCTAGCCAAGCACTGCCGGGGACAGTGAAGGTCATCGTGGTACCAACGGCAGAAATCTGGGCGATTTTTAGGCCAGAGTTGCTACCATCCCACCATTTGCCAGCAGGACTGGTGCTATCGGAAAACTCGGTTTTATAGGAGGCTCGAAATAGGTCGGCGTTATCACCAGCATTCACGTCTTTCTCCAAATCGAAGCGATTATCGGCCTGTTCTAAGGAACATTCGTAGTGTTGGCTAGGAGTCATCTGTTCCTCCTCGTTACCATTCTTCTGTTCGTCCACGTGCCAGATGGCTAGGCCCCCATCGGGGAGGAATGTATCCCGGCCAGTTTTCTGCCGGTTTTCGATCAAGAAATACTCGTTAGCGTTCTTACTGTAGAGGTAAAACTCATTCTTGGCCGCAGGAAGACTGGCGGTAAGACCTGGAGTTATCGCTGTCACTTTGCTGGCCCAACCGGCTTCATTTTTGAGATAGGCACAGACTTGTACGGGATTTTTATCATTGCCTCCGTAACACATCAGACAATAATTACCCACTCCTGCCGATTGACCGCCATAATCGTAGAGATCGGGAAAATCGCAGATCATGTGACCATTTTCATGACAGAAGGTACGCAAGGTCAGTTCACTACCCATATTGGTGATTTGGTAGTCGTATAACTTCTTGCCCCCCCCGACATCGTAGGGTGAAGCTAAACTCCAGGAATGAGGCCATAGTCCTTCGGCCCAATTGTTGACCCGCGGTCCGACATAGAAGACATTTAAGGCATAAATTAAACCGTTACTATCACTACTCAACTGACTAAAGTTAAAGCCTTGGGATTTCAAATAATTGAGGGCTTCTAGAATCAGTTCTCGGGCGCGAGTACCATAGTCGATCTCCGGATTGGTATAATGGGAGCGATTATGGGCGGCGGTGTAATATTGGGTGACAACATTGGTATAGGTTAATTTTCCCTGGGAGTTGTCGTAGAAATAATCCCGTACTGACCCTTTATTGCCAAATCCGGCGTAACCAGGTAGGTTACAGAAGTTGCTGACTTCCTGTTGGGAAATGCTGGCGGCAACGTCGGGAAACTTAATCAAGATACATAATCCCAGATAGTTGCCCACAGTTACTGTTGAAGCTGGTCTGGCATCAGCACTGGTCGTCGCACTGATTCCCTGCAGCTGAGTTTTTTTTTGCTGACGACGGACTCGCCATTGACTGAACCCTTCCTGTAGCATCGGTGCGCTCTGAGCTTGTTGTTTGGCACTCTCGGTCTCGATGCTTAGATGGGGCTGGATGCCGAGGCTTTGGGGTGCTACTTGGCCGACTATCCCATCGGTGGCTATCAGTTGGCTTTTGTCTTCGGAAAGCTGGGCGTAGGTGTAAAAACCATTGTCAGGGTTTTTGACCACGGTATAGCCATCTAGGGTTTCAAAAACAGCATAATACTGGTTTCCCGATCCCCTGACCCGGATAGTGCTGCCGTCGGGATTGGTGAAGGTAAATTCCTCATTCACAAAGGGTGTAGGCATAGATTTGATTCTCCTTGCCAAAGAAATTTTGGCTTTCTCGATGAGAAGCTCTGTTCAAGAACTAAGTACAGGACAATGCACAATTTCAATAATCATCAAATTTTTCTGGGTTAACAATACGATGATCCGCGTAGGGAATTATGAAGATATCGCAGCAATCTGCCCTTTCAGCAGCCCCAACTTTTCGAGGGCAACTATAACCGCTGCCGTCCGAGTTTGTACCCCTAGTTTCCCGTGAATATGTTCTAGATGTTTTCGCACGGTGCCTTCGCTACATCCGATCACTTTTGCTATGGCGGCATTACTTTTATCTTGGGCAATCCAAAACAGCACTTCTGCTTCCCTTTTTGTCAGTCCCAACAATTCTAAGGCCGCAATCGAAAAAGAGGGCAGTTCTTGTTCTTGTAAGAGTAGGAGAAACTGTTCTCCGATCAGAGTGGGAATCAGAAAAATGATTAACTGTCGTCCCTCTTGTTCTAGGCGTAAGGGTGAACAGGAAAAGGCTTGCTCATCCTTGGCTAAGAGTCGGGCAATCTGATGTTTAAACCACTTTTGCAAGGGTTCTGGTAAGGTGTTCGGGGTATGGGAGAGGGAATACTGGTACAGCAATTGTTCAGAGCGTTCCGTAAGCATTTGCACGCTTCCAGCTATATCCATGACTATTAAACCTATCTGCTGGCAAAATTGCGGTAATCTTGGCGTTATTGCTTTTATTTGATTATATTTGTCTTTATTGTTTTCTGGCTCTCTCTGTGGGCTAGATAGCAAAGCTGCGAGACAAAGATCGCAACTTACCGAGAGCTTTGGCATCAATCCCATAAATTTCTCCACTATTCAAATAATTATCACAAAATTCATCTTTCTGCCCTAGTGGTGACGCTCTTATCTCAAGGCCTAGTGCTTGCTCAGAATATCTGTACTTTTAGAAAGCAGCAAATAGGCAACAGAAAATTAGGAAACAAACAAGAACCTATCTATGTCATGGCCAATTCAAGTCTGAATTGCATTACTGTCTGATCTATCTTCATAGAATACCTAATTACGGTGACGAAAGTCAAGACATTTTCGAGGACGATTGTTAATCAAGTTTACGGCTCTTTCTACCTCCTCAAACTTGGCAAAAAATACCTCTAAAGTTCGATTGATTTTTTGATGTAGCTGTGCTATAGGGCGATGAATTATCCCCATTAAGTTAGGATATTATCGAGGTCTTGCCAGGGATGTGATCGATGAATTTACTTAAAGATAAGCAGAAAATTCGTTTTATTGACCTATTTTGTGGTTTAGGAGGGTTTCGAGTTGCAATTGAACAAGTTTGTCGCCAAAAAAACTTAGAATCTGATTGTGTTTTTTCCTGTGATATAGATAAAGACGCTCAGGCAATTTATCAGGCTAATTTTGGCGACCAACCCCAAGGAGATATTACCGAAATCGCTGCCCTAGATATTCCCAATCATGATATTTTAATGGCGGGATTTCCCTGTCAACCCTTTAGTATTTGTGGTGATTTAAAGGGATTTGAAGATACCAGAGGCACGCTATTTTTTGAGATTGCTCGCATTTTAAAAGCCAAACAACCCGCAGCATTTATTCTGGAAA
>NZ_JAPZSR010000169.1:0-10614 GCF_027531875.1 Microcystis sp. LE19-84.1B
GGGGGGATTAAGGGGGGATTAAGGGGGGATTAAGGGGGGATTAAGGGGGGATTAAGGGGGGATTAAGGGGGGATTAAGGGGGGATTAAGGGGGGATTAAGGGGGGATTAAGGGGGGATCCATCTTCAATTTAATTATAACCAGCTACTTACTCTCCTATTTATCTTTATTTTATGGATTCTGCTACCAAAAAAGCCCAATTACGCAAACAACTAATTGCTCAAAGACGATCGCTTCCTAAGCATATTTGGCAAGAAAATAGTCAGCAACTTTGCAAAAATTTACAATCTTTACCCCTCTTTCAGCACGCTAAAACCATTCTCGCTTACTTCAGTTATCGTCAAGAGCCGGATTTAAGTTCCTTATTTTGTCAACACCATCGCTGGGGTTTTCCCCGTTGTGACGGAGATAGCCTGACTTGGCACTGTTGGACTGCCGACGATCCCCTAGAATTAAATCGTTATGGCATCTATGAACCAACAGCGATCGCCCCTCTCATTTTACCTGCCGAAGTGGACTTACTGTTAATTCCCGCCGTCGCTTGCGATCGCCAAGGCTATCGCTTAGGTTACGGGGGAGGTTATTTTGATCGTCTCCTACATTCCCCCGAATGGCAAGCTATCCCCTCGATCGGGATTGTCTTTGACTTTGCCTATCTTGATACCCTTCCCCTCGATACTTGGGACCAAAAATTACAGGCAATCTGTACCGAATCGAGAACCGAAATTTTTTAACAATTATTTCCTTTTGTGCGATCGGTTTAACTTATATAGGAGCGATCGATCTTTGTGTCCTTTGTGTCTTTGTGGTTCGTTTTGGTCGTTCGCTGGCACTGTATCTTAGAATACATTTTACCCACCGACTACTCATATATTAAGTTTTATTGAATCCGATCAACCCTTAAGATAGCTTTGCTAGGATGAAGTTCGCATCAAGAGATGTTTATAGTAATCACCAGAAAAAGTCAACAGGGAAGCAATGAAACACTTTCACGAACAATGGATTCAAGAATGGTGTCAAGAAAACGGCTGGACAGAGCTATTTCTCGAACGCTACAGTAATTATTGGGCATTCCCTCCCAATGCCGTGATGCCAGAACCAATTCCCACCAAAGTGTTACAAAAAATTAAGCGCCAAAAAGGTCTATCCCCTGCCGAAAAACTTTGGTTAGGAATGGCGATCGGATTGACTGTAACAGCTTTAATTATCGCTGTCATCCTCGCTTGTCCTATGCCTATAGTTCTCGCTTTCGCTTTTGATGCTGTCACCGCAGCGCGATTAGAAGTGGAATATTAACCCAGCAAAAATTGAGCAGCAAAAACCTAAAAAGGGGGAGATTTTTCCGAAAGTCTTCCCCTTTACCGCTTTTTTCCAGACAGGGACGATCGATCTGTCTTGAATCAGTAATCGGTGATTAGTGGTCAGTAGGAGAATAGAATATTAAGTGAGCAGTATTCAATGGCAGTTTTCTGCTGTCTTTTCACTGATTACTGTTTACTGTTTACTGGACGGCTACGCCGTGCCTTTGGCAACACTGAAAAGCTCCCATGTCCGAATCTCGTCGCTTACAGTTTACCCCCGATCTGGAAATTTGCCGTATTTTGAACGGAATGTGGCAGGTTTCAGGCGCCCATGGTTCGATCGCACCCCAAAAAGCGATCCCTAGTATGTTCTCCTATCTAGATGCCGGTTTCACCACTTGGGATCTAGCCGATCATTACGGTCCAGCCGAAGATTTTATCGGTGAATTTCGTCGTCAATTAGTCGCCCAAAGGGGCATTGATGCTTTAAATAATCTGCAAGCTTTCACTAAATGGGTTCCCCGTCCGGGTAAAATGACTAAGGAAATAGTCGCAAAAAATATCGCTATTTCCCTACGTCGCCTGGATGTGGATAGTCTCGATTTATTGCAGTTTCACTGGTGGGATTATCGCAATAACAATTATCTAGATGCCTTATATTTTTTAGGAGAATTACAACAGGAAGGCAAAATTAAACACCTAGCCTTGACTAATTTCGACACGGAACATTTAAAAATTATTCTCAGCGCCGGGATTAAAATAGTCTCCAATCAAGTCCAGTTTTCCTTAATTGATCGCCGTCCCCTCGTCAAAATGGCGCAATTTTGCCAAGAACATAACATCTATCTCCTAGCCTATGGTACTCTAGCAGGAGGCTTATTAGGAGCTAAATATCTCGGTCATCCTGAACCCAATCCCATGAGTCTCAATACCGCTAGTTTACGGAAATATAAAAACATGATCGATGCTTGGGGAAACTGGCAATTATTCCAAGAATTATTAACTGTTCTTAAAGCGATCGCTGATTCCTATCACGTCACCATTCCTAATGTGGCAGTGCGTTACGTTCTCGAACAAAAAGCCGTAGCTGGAGCAATTATCGGGGTGCGTTTGGGTGTTGCTGAACATATCCAAGAAAATGCCCGTATTTTCGATTTTCAATTATCTTCCCAAGACTATCAAAAAATTGATCATGTCTTGCAAAAATCCCGGGATTTATTGCAGTTAATTGGTGATTGCGGTGATGAGTACCGTCGTTAACTGAAAAGGTGAATAGTTCTATCCCTATTCAATCCCTATGTCGAGGAAAAGTTGTATATAAGTAGGTAGGTGTTAAAAATTCTCAGCTTTCCCCCCTTATCAAGGGGGGCAGGGGGGATCGGCACCCCCCTTATCAAGGGGGGCAGGGGGGATCGGCACCCCCCTTATCAAGGGGGGCAGGGGGGATCGGCACCCCCCTTATCAAGGGGGGCAGGGGGGATCGGCACACCCCTTATTAAGGACTGACAACTGATAACTGATAACTGATAACTGATAACTGAAAAGAGGCTAATGATGAGATTTGAACAACCAATCCCCGATGATCCCGCTAATCAATGGCGCTATCAATTAGATCAATTCGTGCAAGAAAATCAACAGGAATTAGCCGGTTTAATGTGGGGTTTACTCTCGGAATGGGGAGAAGATGCTCAAGAAACCCTGGGCATTGATCTTAAACCTCAGCCTCATTTTGTCTGTTGTTCTAGGGAGTCCCTAGAGAAATTAAATCGCAAGGTTAATTGTAAAATTCAAGAGATGCTTGGGATTATTTATCGCTATAATCCCAGGGAAGAAGTGGCTATAGTCGCTATCGGTGATGGTCAGGTAAAATTGATTTATTTTCAACCCGATCTTTCCCCTCCTGAATGTTTTGATCGCCTCGAAGTGGATCTTGATACCCTCATTCAACAGTTAGAGTCCAAAATGCTGACGGAAATCCAATCTTTCCCAATTTGATGCCGATTGCCAGCGCAAAAAGTTGGCAGGTTGTCCCACTGATAAACCCGCTAATCCGATCGCTTTTCTGGGGGATTCTGTGCCTAGAATAATCGCCGTTTCTAAATCACATATTCCCCAGTTAACTAAATTGGCTACTCCTTGTAATAAGGGTAAGGTTGTTCCCGCTAAAGTACCGTCAAAAAGTCTTGCTGTTCCCTGTTTAACTTCAATTTCTCTCTCGTCCCAAGGATAGACACCATCCCCCAAACCAATCGGCGCTAAAGCATCACTAACTAAGAAAATTCCTCGATGATAATTACTGGCTTTTAGTAATAATTCTATCATGGTTGGATGGATGTGTTGACCATCGGCAATTAACCCACAATAGACATCGCAATTGATAATTGCTTCCCCTAATAACCCCGGTTGACGATGGTGTAAAGGAGGCATGGCATTGAAGGCATGAGTAACCATTTTTGCCCCCTGTAAAAAGGCTTTTTTGGCTATTTCTTGACTCGCTTGCGAATGTCCTAAACTGACGGTAATCCCTCGATCGCTTAGGTATTTAATCACCGTACCGCTACTATCTAATTCGGGGGCTAAGGTGATAATTTTTACAATCGATAAGTAGTCCCCAAAGATTTTATCTACTGTTTCTATACTTGGGTTTAAAAGATATTGTCCCGGATGCGCCCCCCTTTTTTCATAGTTTAAAAATGGTCCCTCTAAATGTACTCCTAAAACCTGCGCGCTCGCTCGATTTTCCTGTTTCTGTTTCTCGATATATTTGGCAATTACTGAGAGGGATTTTTGAAATTTCTCCACGGACGTGGTGACTAGGGTGGGAAGATAACCATCAATTCCTTGATTCCCCAGATAATCGCTAATCTTATCTAATTTTTCTAGATCTGTTATTTCTAAGTCGGGAAATGCTAATCCTAATCCTCCGTTGATCTGTAAATCTACTCCTCCTAACGATAGCCAATCCCCTTCCATATCGATAATCTTTTCCCCTTTTTTCCTTCCCCCCATCTCCGTGATTCTCTCGATCTTTCCCGCAGCATTTATCTCTATTTGTTGTCGATCCTGATAGGCGGGAATTCTAGCGTTAATTAGGGTTATCATAGCAGCAGAAAACTAATTTTTTTTTTATTATAATCTCAAAAAAAAACTTTTTTTTTGATCATGCTTGACAAGGGAGCATTTTTGTGAGATACTTTTTTATACAATGGGAATCTGTGCGTTAGTTGATAGTTGCTGACATCCAATTATATAAAAACTGATCATAAAAAAATAATACCATAACCTGACCGCTTCCTGCCCAGAGATTGCAAAAATACTTGACAAAATAATTACAGCCTTTCTCTGGCGGTTCTTAGGAGGGAGTGACTGTCAATAGAAGCAGAAAACTAATTTTTTTTTATTATAATCTCAAAAAAAAACTTTTTTTTTGATCATGCTTGACAAGGGAGCATTTTTGTGAGATACTTTTTTATATAATGGGAATCTGTGCGTTAGTTTATAGTTGCTGACATCCAATTATATAAAAACTGATCATAAAAAAATAATACCATAACCTGACCGCTCTCTGTCCAGAGATTGCAAAAATACTTGACAAAATAATTACAGCCTTTCTCTGGCGGTTCTTATACTAAATCCAGTTATTAAAAACTGATTATCTATTCCCCCTTTTGCCTCTTGCCTCTTGCATGAGTGCCTATCCTGATATGTTACCTATACTTAACGGATTTAGTATTAGGAGGGAGTAACTGTCAGAAGGAAAGGCTTGTCCTATAATAAAATTAAGACCTTATAAAAACTAATTTTTTAGCAATAAAAGAGTAGCAATCTCAGTGATTAGGGAGGGGTGTGTGTTTTTTAGAAACATAGGGAAACAGACTCAAGAACCGCGTCGTATTATTATCGGAGATGTGCATGGCAGTTTTCAGACACTTTTGCGACTATTAAACCGAGTTGCTCCCGATAGTGAGGATGAGGTTTATTTTCTGGGAGATTTAATCGATCGAGGACAGCAGAGCTTGGAAGTGGTGGATTTTGTCATCAAAAATAACTACCAATGTCTCCTAGGAAATCATGAATATATGCTCTTAAAAGCTCTGACGGGAAAAGAAGTTTCTGAAAAATGGTTCAACGGCTGGATTGAGAGTGGCGGGGCGGCGACACTACTAAGTTATAATAACAATATACCCGCCGAACATATCAATTGGTTCCAATCCCTACCCGCTTATTTAGACCTAGGAGATATTTGGTTAGTTCACGCAGGAGTACACCCAGAATATCCCCTTGAACAGCAAACAAACGAGCAGTTTTGTTGGATTAGAAATGAATTTCATACCATGACCCAACCCTATTTCAAGGATAAACTAATTATCACAGGTCATACTTTAACCTTTACCTTTCCCGATGTCAAACCGGGGCAACTAGCTTGCGGCAGCGGTTGGCTAGACATTGAAACTGGGGTTTATCATCCTCAAAGTGGTTGGTTAACTGCTTTAGATTGGACAAATCAATTAGTTTATCAAGTGCAGAATCAAAATAAAAATTGTCGCACGATACCTTTAGAAAAAGCGGTGGTTAATCTAGACCTTGACAAGATTTCTCGTTACTCCTCCAGGGAAAGCTCATCTAAATCACTGAATCTTTAATGGTGATTCAGAAAAGAGAGGCCATAAAACCAGAAGGATCGGTTAAAATAGTTGATAATCTGATTAATACCCTTTTCTAATGACCCTTGAACTCTTATACCAAGCTTTCATCGAAACAATTCAACATCCTGACCCTGAGATAAATCTAGCTCGGGCGGCCCTACAAATAGCCAATTTTGAATATCCCCGTCTCAAGATTGATCACTATTTAAATAGAATAAATTTAATGGCTGACGAGGTAAAAAAACGTTTACCAGATAGATTATATCCCTTAAAAATAGTCAAGGTTATCAATCAATATTTGTTTGAAGATTTACAATTTACTGGTAATAACCAAGAATACTATGACCCCCGCAATAGCTACTTAAATGACGTAATCGATCGCCGCACAGGTATTCCGCTCACTCTCTCGATCATCTATTTAGAGATTGCCAAACAGATCGATTTTCCCATGGTAGGAATTGGTATGCCTGGGCATTTTATTATCCGTCCCGATTTCGAGGAAGTGGAAATTTTTGTCGATCCCTTTCACGGTGGTGAAATCCTATTTAAACAGGACTGTCAAGAAAGATTAAGTCAAGTTTATCAACAGCCAGTTAAATTAGAAGAACATTTTCTCAATATTGCTACCAATCAGCAAATTTTATTACGTTTGTTGACTAATTTAAAATATATTTACCTGAATCGTCAACAATGGTCTCAGACAATTCGGACAATAGATCTACTACTTTTGCTCATTCCTAATCATCCCCTAGAGCTGCGCGATCGAGGTTTAGTTTACTATCAAATTGGACAACTCAGCCAAGCGCAACAGGATTTAGGCTTCTATCTCGCTCTCCTACCCAACGCTCAAGATGCAGAATCCATTCGACAATTATTGCAAAAAATTAACTCTTAAGTCGCCAGCCTGATCAGTTATCAGTTATCAGTTATCAGTTATCAGTTAGCGGTATTAAATGAGGAGTATTAAATGACATTAATAGTGCTGTCTTTTCACTGATTACTGATTACTGTTCACTGAAAAATCCCCCAATCCTTTACTGATAAATGATAACTAAAATGACTATTAGCCCTTCCGTAACCACGAAAAAACTCAAAATCGGTCAACTGCGAAAAGTCCATCATATCGCTTTCAACGTCAAAGATATGGAGGCTTCTCGTCATTTTTATGGGGAAATATTAGGATTAGAGGAATTAGTGGGCGAAAAAATTCCCAGTACCTTAAAAGAATTAGTTGCCCAAGGAAAAGTGGCCAATTTTATCACCCCCGATGGTACAGTAATTGACCTATTTTGGGAACCAGATTTAAACCCTCCCGACGACAATCCCGAAATCGCTTTTACCCGTGCCAATCATTTAGCCTTCGATATTGCCCCGGAATGCTTCGATTTTGCCCTAGAAGTGCTACAAAGTCAGGGAATTACTATTGCTAGTGGACCCGTGACCCGGCCGACTGGGAGAGGGGTTTACTTCTACGATCCCGATGGCTTTATCGTCGAAATTCGCTGTGATCCCGCATCTTAACGACTCAGAGGACGAAAATTGCCACGAAAAACCAGAAAAGTTAGGGTAATCGCTAATATAATCGCTGTTATCGCAATTAGAGGCAGAGAAATCTGTTTAACAGCGATCGCCAAAAAAGCCCAGATAAACACCCCGATAAAAGCCCGATCTTTTCTTTTTAAACCGACTAAAATCGCGATTATCGCCCCGATAACTAGGATTATTACCGTCCAGATTTGGTCAGTTAGACCCCATCGCTGCCAGTCGATCCAATCTAGCACCGAAGCGACGTTGACAATCGTGGCTACGCTAATCCAAGCGAAATAAATACTAATAGGAGCATTAACTAATAAACCCTGTTTACGATTGACAATCAAGCGATTAATTTCTAAGCGAAGATAAAGCCGGATGAGAGAAAATAAAATGCCTAGCATTGCCAGTAAAGACAGGGTAAAAAAACGCAATTGAAAGAAAATTACCCAGAGAATCTGACAAGCACTAGCGATGGCTAATTCGTAGCCTAACCGACGCAAACGCGGTTCAGTTTTATTAAAAGCCAAAGCTTGGTAAATTCCCAGACTAATTAAACCCAGATAAATTAATCCCCAGATCGCAAAAGCATAATTAGCGGGAATAATTAAGACATCTTGAAAAACTGTATTCGAGATAGCCCCGATATTTTCGCCCTTAAGAGGGAAAATATTAGCGAAAATATTGGTGATAAAAGCCCCTAGAATAGCAAATAAATTTAGTTCTTGTCGGAGACGATCTCGATCAAAATTCATAGGTCAATCAAAGACGGAAAACATCATTTCGCCCTGGGCGGCCAATTGCCCATCGACTCTTGCTTCCCCTTGCATTTTAGCAATTTTATTCATCTTGAAGGATAATAATTCCACCGTCATGATTAATTGATCCCCCGGCACCACAGGACGACGAAAACGGGTTTTATCAATGCCAGCGAAGGCAAAAAATTTCCCTTTCATCCCGGGTAATTGGGTCAAAATCACCCCCCCCACTTGGGCCATTGATTCAACAATTAACACCCCCGGCATCAAGGGACGACTGGGAATATGACCGGGAAAAAAAGGCTCGTTGATCGTGACATTTTTTAGGCCAACGGCTTTTTTACCGGGTACATAGTCAATAATCCGATCAACTAGGGCAAAGGGATAACGATGGGGCAGTAGTTGGCGAATTTCCTCGACGGTAAAGGTAGTTTTTATGACTGGTTCCAACTCGGTTAAGGCTTCGGTAACGATGGTCATGCAAGTCAAAAATTACAAGTGAGATCAGACATTATCTCATAATCAGTTATCAGTGATCAGTGATCAGTTATCAGTGATCAGTTATCACTGATCAGATGAACGTAGGTTGGGTTGAAGCATGAAACCCAACGCCCGCTCATGTTAGGCTACCGCTAACCCATCCCACAAATAATTGTGCCTCCCTACTTAGCTTAACCAATTAGGTTTTAGATTCAATCCTTGTTATCAGTTCACTCTTTACTGTTCACTGTTCACTGGAAATGGCTGACAGCCTTTTTAATTGGGCATTTCAGTTAAACGAGCATTTTGATAATAATGGCTGAGAATGCGATCATAAGTCACCCCTTGGTCGGCGAGGGAAAAAGCACCCCATTGACTTAAACCGATCCCATGACCGAAACCGCGACCATTGATGGCAAAAGTACCGTTATTAGCTGAAATCGTGAATAGGGTACTACGCAGCTCCAGTATTCGCCGTAATTGGGTATCAGAGATTAATTTAGAGCCTTGATCGCCCACTATACGCATTCTAATCACTCGTCCGTGGGGAGTGATCCTTTCGGGAGATAGCGATCGCACGCGACCAACACCACCAATTAAACGGCCTAATTCCCTGGCACTAAAGTTTTTTGACCATTGAAATACTGGTGCGACTTGATCGTAATCGACGACACCGCGCAGGTAGGGTAAGGGGGAATTCCAAACATCTTCGACATTTTCCGTATGACCCCCAGAGGAGGAGTGAAACACCGCTAGAATCGGTTTGCCGTTGAAGCTCATAATTTGTCCGGCGGTGGCATTAACTGCCTCTTGGGTGCTAGTAAACTCGCTTTCTAGACCCTTATAAACTTGGGTGCGGGTGGTAGTATCGAGATCGTAGATGCGATTGCCGGAAGTATTCATTTGGTAGAGAGCATAGGTGCGCGCCGCCACAGATTGGGCTTTTAAGGCTTCTTGCGGCCAGGAGGGAATCGCCTCCGCACCGACGACACTATAGAGATATTCCTCTAAATCGACTATATTTAGGGCTGTCACCCCAGAACCTTGCCGAATGATCCTTGTTCGTCCTCGATACCAGCGATCATTAATCCAGACGTAACCATCATTCTCCGGTTCGATGATCAATTGACTGGCCTGCCAATCGGCCAAACCCACCGCTTTTCCTCTGGGATTAGCATTGAGGGCATTCATGGCGGTCAATTCTCCTAGGACTCTGCCAGCCCCATCTTTCACCACAGCATCGGTGGAACTGCCCACGGAGACGGCGCTAACACCTTTACTGATAGCAATGCGTAACTCGACAGCAGCTTGGACTGGAGCGATAATCAAAGCCCAAAAAACTAGGACGAGCCAACTATGGGCAGGCAGGCGCTGCAGGTAACTGCCCAGCAGCCTTGCTGTGTGTTTATTGGTCATGGGGATCGGACTCCTCACACAATCGATCGATAATCAATTTTACCCAGACTGGGATTTTTTGGCTACTCCTGTTCGGAAAAATTTTTCCCCTGTCACTTTTTCCCGATTGTCTGACAATTTTTCTCTCCTCTGGCCCCTGAATCGGCAAATTGCCTTATTTTATCCGATTAATCGGGATTTATTCTAGTTAGTCGATTATTCTAAGTAGGTAGGTGTTAAAAATTATCAGATTTCCCCCCTTAATCGTAGGGTTGATTCATGAATCAACCCTACTATGAATCAACCCTAGTATTAAGGGGATTAAGGGGGGATCCCCCCGCCTATCGGCACCCCCCTTATTAAGCTATCCATTAGTCAGATCTTTCTTAACAAAAAGAGAAGAAACTTAAAAAAAGGGGAAACGATTGATAGGTATAGTTTTGAAAGAAGGAATCAAGGTGGAGGTAAGCAAAAAAATGGAGAAATGGGCAGCCCAAGAATTACA
>NZ_JAPZSR010000162.1:0-2401 GCF_027531875.1 Microcystis sp. LE19-84.1B
GAAATGGGGCGAAAGTCTGTGGACTCTGTGTAAGACAGTACATGGTTTTTTAACTGTGGTATGCGACGGTGGTGGAAGCAGAAACTTAAATCGTGAGGTTTAGGAATCGCCGCACTTTTAGGGCGGCGAGGATGTCAACTAGACGAATACCCGCGAATAAATTGAGCGTGTATCGAGTTCCGGCTTGATAAGTGGCGGCTACGTCTTGATAGATCGATCCACCATTGAAAGCAATAAGACCCGCCTGCGAACCGTCGGGTACTCCGCTTGGAAATTGAGTCGCATTGAATGGCTGAACCCCCGCACTACCACTACTCACAGTCCAACCGGTAATAACTGGTGAAAAATTAGGGGTTGATGGTGTCTCGAAGGAAAAATTATTGACAGTCACGCTTGCAGCTTGTGCTTCACCAGCCGTTGCCAGAGTCGCTAGGGCAACTCCAGAGACAAAGCAGAGTTGTAATTTCATAAAAAAGGGTTAGTGGTAGATGATTTGGATGCGTGCGACATTTCGGTTTGGGTGAAGCGATAGCGCAGCCCGAAACAATGACAAGCAAACAGAACATTCCGAACCATACACAATCCCCCCTGCGTTGTATCATAAAATACAATTTAATAAATCTTTACATTCTTCTCCTCCAGGGCTGACGCTTGCTAGAATGAAATCCCGCTTGATTTGTGGTAATGAGACAGTTTATGTTAGATTTTCATCTATCTGTTCAGCCTGAAACAGAAAAACGCCTTAAAAAGATTTTAAACTCTATCAAAGATCAAGAAAAATTTGCCCAAAGTATTATTGATTATCAGATTGCCGAATTACAAAAAAGCAATTTGAATCTAAAATTAGATTTAGCAGCTCTGGAAAAACAATATCAAATGACATCCCCAGAATTTTATCAGCAATTTTCTCGCGGTATTTTAGGAGATGAATCGGACTTTATAGTTTGGTCTGGACTATACGAAATGCTTCTTCAAAACGAGGCTAATCTCCAAGAATTAAAATGATTGAGGCCTATTTTTTGCAAATCGAACAAACCATTCGAGAATTTCCCAATGTGAGATATTTATCACTGACTAAGAAAATTTATAACGCAAGTCAAGGCTATATTAATGGTTCAATTATTTTTGAAAATAATCATCGCTTAGACTTTATTGAAGTTAAAAATACTGACACAAAACCAAAGATAAAATATCGCTATCATTACATGAACGAAGCTCAAGTTATGATCTTCCGTTATGATAATGCACCCCATCCTGTTGAAATTGCCACTTTCCCCCATCATAAACACGAGGTTGATGACATTAAAGAAAGCCTTGAGCCAAGTCTTGAGCAAGTGCTTTGAGAAATCGCAGAAAAACAACGAAATCTAAAACCGTAATTTTCTGTTAGAATTAGCAGTGATCAAACACCACGCTTGTAGGAGCTATGGTTAACCTCACCTATAACAAAAATCGCCCTCTTCCCAGCGCCGAAGAATTGCCCTCTTCCGATGAAACTCCAGTGGACAACCAGTTACAGAATGATCTTCCCAATCTGCTGCTAAATTTATTAGCCTTAATTTGGTCTGGTCGAGATGATTGGTATTTTGGGGTAGATATGGCTGTTTATTATAATCCAGACGAATCAGCTTTTGTCCCCGATGGTTTCTTAGCAGTTGGAGTCAACCATGATACGGGAGAAAGAGGTCGGTTAAGCTATGTTTTGTGGGGAGAAAAGTATATCCTGCCGATTTTGTTTTTAGAGGTAATTTCCGAGAAGTATAATGGTGAATATGAGGAGAAATTCTTAAATTACCAAAGCCTAGGGATTCTGTATTATGTAATTTACAATCCTTTCAGTGGCAGAAGAGGAAGATTTAAAAAGCGACAACGATTAGAAGTATATAAATTAATATCAGGAAAATATGAACTTCTAGAAAGTGAGAATAATCGAGTCTGGTTGCCAGAAATTGGCTTGGCGCTAGGTTACGAAAAAGGAGAACATATTGCTTGGTATCGGGAATGGTTATACTGGTATGATCAGTCGGGAAATCGCTATCTAACGGCTGAGGAAAGAGCGATGAACGCAGAAGCAATCGCTGCTCAAGAACGGCTGGCGAAACAAGAGGCTGAGGCGATCGCTGCTCAAGAGCGCTTGGCTAAACAAGAGGCTGAACAAAAAGCCATCCGGTTGGCTGAAAGGCTCAGAGCGCTTGGAATTAACCCCGATGAAATGTAGTATCTGACTTCTCCAAGGTATCAACAACAACCCGCATCACAAATCATCGGAAATTTTGGGTCTGAAACCCCGCCGTTCTAGGTTGGCTTTACGTTAGAATTAAAAGGCCAGTCTCGAAAACCAAGTGGACGGCGCAGCACCTTGAAAACTTGGCTTAGGGGGTTCCGACCAGAAAAGCTTGGC
>NZ_JAPZSR010000025.1:0-18121 GCF_027531875.1 Microcystis sp. LE19-84.1B
AGCTAGGGGACTTTATAAAATGGGAACAAATCAGTTGTTAAATGCCGATGTCAATGGGTCATTTAACATCATTAGAAAAGTAATTCCTGATGTCATTGACCAGGGAATAAAGGGTTTGCCGTTTAATCCTGTAGTGCTTGATCCACTACGAATGACTAAGCTTTCAGGCTTTTAAGTAAGTTTGAGTAAGTTTAGTTGAGCGGTAATTCTTTAGCGATTCGGATTCCCAAGTATGCAGTGGAGGCACTGAACCTCAATCCTAAGGACGTTGTTGAATGTTCTGTGGAAAACGGAAAGCTAGTAATTGAGCTAATTCAAGCCTTGCCTGAGTTAAGCCTAGAAGAACTACTGGCTGAGGTTGTTGAATCACCGGAGCCGGAAGTGGATTGGGGACGGCCAATGGGAGAGGAGGTTTGGTGACATACATTCCAGTTGCTCCAGGATGTTCTCAGAAGAATTAAGCCGATTCTGTTCTGACAGGGACATTCTCAAAAGTCCCAGAAGAGCGATATTAATTATGAACCCAACCCAGATTTATCAGGTAGTTCGCTTCTAATCGGTTTCTTCTTCATCAATAATTGCTGATCGGTCTAATAATAATAAATCTCGCAGGCGATCGGTATCTAATTCGGTTAACCAATTTTCCCCAGCATCTACGGTTTGTTCCGCTAATTGTTTCTTGCTTTCGATCATCTCATTAATGCGTTCCTCTAGGGTTCCCGTACAGATGAATTTATGTACCTGAACATTACGTTTTTGTCCGATGCGGAAAGCGCGATCGGTGGCCTGATTTTCTACGGCCGGATTCCACCAACGATCGATATGAAAAACGTGATTAGCGCGGGTTAAATTTAATCCTGTTCCCCCTGCTTTCAGGGAGAGAATAAAAATCTTTGGTCCTTGGGGATCATTTTGAAAGCGCTCGATCATTTCTACCCGATCTTTTGTTTTGGTAGAACCGGAGAGAAATAATATTTCCTCGGCTAATTTTTTCTGGAGATGGGTTTGTAGGAGTTTTCCCCACTCGGCAAATTGTGTAAAAATTAAAGCTCGATCGCCTTCTGCTATCACTTCCTCTACCATAGCTTCTAAGCGTAATAATTTTCCCGATCTTTGACTGGTTTCTAAACTATTTTCTTTCAAAAAGTGAGCGGGATGATTACAAATTTGTTTAAGTTGCATTAGCAAGGTTAAAATTAATCCATGTCTCTGAATTCCTTGGGTTTCTTCAATTTTCTGGAGGGTTGTCTCGACTAATTGTTGATAAAGTTGTCCCTGTTCTTTTGATAAACCACACAGGACATTCATTTCCTGTTTTTCTGGTAAATCTTCAATAATAGTTTTATCGGTTTTTAATCTCCTTAAAATAAAAGGACGGACAAGAGAACGCAAATTATGCAGGGATTCTTGATCGCCGTATTTTTCAATAGGAAGGGCAAAACGACGCTGAAAAAAGGCTTGAGTTCCTAAAAAGTTGGGATTGAGAAAATCCAAAATTGACCATAATTCCGTCAGGCGATTTTCTACGGGAGTTCCCGTTAAGGCAATCCGAAACCCTGCGGGTATTTTTCGCACTGCTTGGGATTGTTTAGCCGTAGAATTTTTAATATTTTGAGCCTCATCTAAAACTAACCCTTGCCATTGTACTGCTTCTAAACTGGACAGATCCCGATAGATTAAAGGATAACTGGTAATAACAACCGATTGATTTTTTACCGCTTGAGCAAAAGCTTGACCTTTTAATCTTTTTTCGCCATGATGCACAAAAACAGACAGGGTGGGAGCGAATTTTCTTAACTCATGTTCCCAGTTATTAACCACGGAAGTGGGAGCAACCACTAACACGGGATTAACTAACATATCCTCTTCTTTTAATGCTAGTAAAAAAGCGATTAGTTGCGGGGTTTTTCCTAAACCCATATCATCGGCTAAACAAGCACCTAAACCCCACTTTTCTAGGAAAGCTAACCAACTAACTCCCTTGAGTTGATAGGGACGTAATTCTCCCCGAAATTCCCTAGGTGGGTTGATTAATTGAATCCCTTGATTGTTATTTAAATTATCAATTAATTCCTTTAATGCTCCCTCCGCTTGGAAATTGACTACCGGCAGTTTAGCAATTAGATTATTATCTCCTGAACTCAAGCGCAGGGCATCTTCCACCGAGAGATTCAGGGGAGTGATGGTATTATTTAAAATTGCCTGAGCTGCTTTAACATCCGTAGGTTGTAGGATTAACCATTTGCCCCCCACTTCCACCACTGGCGATTTTTTCTCTAATAACTTATCAAAATCTTTTTTTGATATTTCCTGTTCCCCTACCACTAATTTAAGCTGAAAGTTTAATAAACTGGTTAGACTTAATCTTTCTCCTTTTTTGGGAGTTACACTGGCAGCAATCTTAATTCCTAATCTTTGTTCATTACTACCGGCAGTTAAACCCGTTGGTAAAATTACCCCTAATCCCTGATCTTGCAATTGCCAAGCGATCAAGCGAATAAACTGATAAACTTCGATCGAATCAAGAGAACATTCCTCCGGGTGTCTCTGCTCTAAACTAATTCTAATCGGTTCGTACAATCGCGCCGCTAGTCCCAGTCCTTTTAAGAGAATTTCCTGGGGATTATTGACAACTCTTTGATAACTATGATAACTTTCTCTGCCCTCTAACCAAATCAACTTGGCACTAATGAGAAATTCGGGATCATCTAACGCTTGTAAATAATAGGTGAGTTTCCACGCTGTTCCTAGACTGGGAGGTTGTAAACATAAACAAACACGGTATTGATTCTCGATTAATTGGCGATTATTGCCATTAACTAAACTTTCTTGGATAGGAAACACCCAGTTATTATAAGCATTTTCTAGACGCTGTAAATTCTTGGCTTCTAAGGCAATGTCATGATGATCACCGCTTAAAGATTGTAGCCAGGGTTTCACCATCAATGAGGGGGAAATATTAACAGTACTATCTATCTTTTGTCGCAAACGAGCATCGACAATATTTTTTAAGCAATCGAGAATGATTGTTTGTGGTTCGCTATTTTCTTGATAGGCAAGACAAACCGGGGGGATGGTTTGGATAAACTTGGCTAAACGAGTGCGATCGATGGTACTATCTAGCAGCGGATACCAGCAACTTTGACCTTGATTTATTCCTGCTAAAAATTTCCCCCTTGCTAATAAATCTAAACTCCAACGGTGCAAATACAGCCAAAATCGTAGATCATTGCCGATAAATTCGGCCTTAGCTAGGGGTAATTTTTCCCATAACTGTACTATCATCCCCGCAGAAAAAGTTAATCCCGATACCTGCCATGGTTGCCAAGACAAGGATTTAGTTGTGGGTTCGAGAATTTGCCCTGACAGCAGCGGTAAAAAATATTTTTTCCTTGGGGGAGAATAACTAGGCAGACTGAGCTTGATTGATTCTGGAGAATAGCGATCAAGCTGAGGATAAAATTTCTCAATAAATTGGGCTAATGCCCCAGATTCTAGACAAAAAGGATGATTTTCCTTTGTTTCACTTAATTCCTTCCCTTGCCACTGTTCACCCCAAAGAAAAAAAACACTATCCTGCGAACCAATCAGCCAATTACCGTGTAGAGTAGTCATTATAAAATAGGGAAATTCCTCTAAAAAACCTGCTGTTGAAAAGGTAACAAATCTCGATTTTGTCGCTTCTTCTGACCTTAAGAGCCTCTAATCTCCTATTTTAGTGGACAAGGGCTGATTTCTCAAGCAAAATCTAGTTCAGCGATTAGCCCCGATCCCATGGTCATTATCAACAATAATAAATAGAGTTCTTTTTAAACTATGTACAAATCGATCGCCCTAACCCTCGTCCTCAGTCTTCCCCTTAACTTGTCCCTAGTTGGTTATGGGGAAGATTTAAACCACCTACAGCAATTATTATCCACCCGACAATGTCCCCAATGCGATCTAAGCGGTTCGGGGTTAGTGCAATCGAATCTAGTCGGGGCAAAATTAAATGGGGCCAATCTCGTCGGTGCTAATCTTAGTCAAGCTAATTTAAGTGGAGCGGATCTGAGTGGTGCAAATTTAACCAGTGCCTCTCTTTTTGGTGCTAATCTCACTGGAGCGAACTTAACTGGGGCAATCTTGACGGGTGCGGATTTAAGAGGCGCTTATCTCAACAATGCTAACCTCGACAACACCAAACTAGATACTGCATACGTGCAGGGTGCGGTGGGAATTCCCAGTGCCGCCGGTACTCCTGAACTATTCTACGGACTAGGAATGGTGGAAGGAAAACAGGGACGCACCAGCGCTGCTATAGAAAATTTTAATAAGGCCTTGACAATTAACTCGGAATATGCTCCAGCTTATCTGGCCCGGGCCATGGCTCACTATCGTCTGGGACAAAATGCTCTAGCGGCCCAGGACGCTCAAATGGCTTCGACTCTCTTTGAACAGCAAGGTAACACCCCCGGTTACGAAGCAGCAGAGAATTTTATTAAAGGCATGGAAATCGCCCTAAAACCGCGAGAACAAGGTGGTGGCAACGCTCAATTAGACCAAATGGTGCAGGGGATTGGTTCTCTGCTCTTACAGTTTGTTTTACCCGCTTTGGGACTGTTTTAGTCCTCGTCCGCTGGCTCTTCTAAATGTTCCGAGACCGCATAATAAAGGTCAAGAACATGATGATCGGCAAGACGATAAAAGACTCTCCGTCCCTGTTTTTGGTATTTAACTAATCTTAAGGCTCTTAGGGTTCTTAACTGGTGGGATACGGCCGATTCACTCATCCCTAAATCGTCGGCTAAGTCACAAACACATAATTCTTGTTTGGCTAAAAGCGACAGAATTCTGAGGCGGTTGGCATCCCCCAAAAGGCTGAAAAATTCGGCCATTTTTTGGGCTTTTTCGATTTCTAATCCCTGCAAGTGCTGGAATTTCGCCTCTTGGTGATGGGATTCCCCACAAACCGGCGCTATTTTCTCTAGGGCCATATTTTTTCCTGATCGGTTATTAAGGGAAAGTTGAGAAAGGGAGGTATCGATCGAATCTTCCATGTCGATACTTGTCCCCTTCTCCCCAATAACTAAATTTGACTGCAACAACAGCCCTGGTGTCCACCGCCTTTCCCGTCAACGTGACCATCGGCACAAGCTTGGCAACAGTAGTATTGATCGTTTTTTTTGATGGCATCGGCGATCGATACTTGACACTCACAGGATTTACAAGCACATTTCATGGTGGTGACAGCGATCATGGTTACTACCTCGGAACTTCTTTACTGACTTTAGTATAACATCTGAACAGATGTTCATGGATTGAATAAAGTTAAATTTTTCTAAAACTCAGACGGGAAAGTTGAGGCCGTTATCTCATACTAAATCCAGTTATTAAAGGCTGATTATCTATTTCTCCTCTTGCCCCTTGCATGAGTAGAAAACGGGTTTCTCCGAGAAACCCGTTTTCTGTGCGTTACTCAACGGATTTGGTATCAAGGGTAAGGTGGGAAGTTCTCCTTGATCAGTGATCAGATTTGAGTTTTCAGTTTGCATATAGAGCTTTTCACGTTACTGAGGTATCGACAAGTTTTGCCAACAAAGAGTTTAAGCCCCTTGCCCATGCCTCATTCTGATGAAAACGGCTATATAATATAATCTAAGGTAGAAAAAAGTTAAATACTGACTAAACTGCCCAATTATAACAACTGAGCCGACAAATTCTGATGTTATTAGCATTAAAACAACTAACTGTTACCCCAGGCGATCGCCTGTTGTTAACTTCACTCACTTGGCAAGACTATGAAAAAATTCTTGACGAATTGGGAGATCGACGGTCAATTCGTCTATCTTATAGTCAAGGAACTTTAGAAGCAATGACTCCTCTTTTTATTCATGAAAATACCAAAGTTTTAATCGGGGATTTTGTTAAAGTTCTCCTAGATGAATTAGAGTTAGACTATGAACCCGCTGGATCGACAACCTTTAAAAATCAACAAATGGATCAAGGAATAGAACCAGACGAGTCTTTTTATATCGAAAATTGTGCTGCTGTCAGGGGAAAAACGCGCCTTGATTTGGCGATTGATCCCCCTCCCGATTTAGCCATTGAAATTGATATTACTAAGCGAACCCGATTTAATAATTATGAGCGATTGGGTGTTCCTGAATTGTGGCGATATAATGGAGAGAGACTGGAAATCAATGTTTTGCAAGGATCAGAATATGTTGAATCTTCCCAAAGCCGACTATTTCCTCAATTTAATCTAATAGAAAAAATTCCAGAAACGCTACAAAATAGTCAAAAAATAGGTAGTGCAATGGCATTAAAACAATTCCGAATTTGGGTCAAGCAAAAGCTTAATGCCTGACTTTAAATGGACAACCAATTCAGGGAACTTTTGCCGATGATAATTTAGGGGTTACAGTTTTTGATTTAAGGCTGCACCTATTCCTATTGATCAGTGATCAGTTAAGTAGTCGGACATAAATTCTGTTGTCTATCTTAAGAAATGTAAATTGCCGCAATTCTTACTGACGACCGACTCCTGACGACCGACTCCTTACCCCACAGTTAACTTTACTTTTGTCCAACTACTTATCAGTGGGTAAGTTAACAGTTATCAGATGTGAGTTTTTAAGTGTGCAGTATTAAATAGAAGTTTCCTACTGTCTTTTTACTGTTTACTGTTTACTGTTCACTGATTACTGTTTTTAGACGCGGAACGGACTACCAGCGATCGCCAGCCTCATAAATTGCTAAACGTCCGACACCTAGATATAATCCGGGAGAATTGTCCCCGGGGGGATAAGCAGTAATTCCAAACTGATAGACACCACCATAATCGGGATTTCGTACTGGTTTCAGACCGATAGAAACGGTATTACCGGGGGGGACAGGAGGATCAAACATGACCGTGATCGTCTGAGTATTGGGGTCAAAAGTAGTGGATTTTAGGGTTAATTTTTCGCCTCGCTGATTGCGATCGCCAAGAAAAGCAAAGGTTTGATCAACAAGAAAAGCAATAGTTTGAATATTAGGCTGCTGTTGTATAGTTACTTTGCCCAAGGGCGCCCCGAGAGACGGCGGCAGAGCGATGGTAAGATAGTATTTTGCTCCCCAAGCACGCACGGATTGGAAAGTAGCGGAGAAATTAACCAGAGTGGGAGAACTCTCAAAAAATATTCTGCCATCGGGAAATTGTCCTGCGAGAGAGACAGAAGCATCAAAAGTGAGTATAGCAATCAAAGCCAGCTTATACAGACTTTCAATCTGTTTTAAAGGCAAAAAAGGAATTTTCAAGGTAAAAGCTACTATAGAATATTGATTGTCAAGGGGAATTATAGCAAATTCACTTAACCCCAAACCTTTGCCATTATCAGTGATCAGTGATCAGCTTTTTTCTCCCCACTTCCCCAACACCCCACACCCCACACCCCACTTCATAATTTATAATTCATAATTTATAATTCATAATTTATAATTCATAATTTATAATTTATAATTCATAATTCATAATTCCCCAACCCCCAACTTGCAATGTATCTCGAACACCTGCACCTTCACAGTTTTAGAAATTATGCCGAACAGTTGCTAAAATTCGAGTCCAAAAAAACAATATTATTGGGCAATAATGCTCAGGGAAAATCCAATTTACTAGAAGCGATCGAACTTTTAGCCACTCTCAAGAGTCATCGAGTCAGCAAGGATCGGGATCTAGTGCTAGAATCGGACTCAGAGGCGAGAATTTTTGCTAGGGTTAATCGTCTTTATGGCGCATCAGAATTAAGTTTAATTCTCCGTTCTTCCGGTCGTCGCACCGTGATCCGTGACCGTCAACCCCTGCGCCGTCATCTCGATTTTTTGGGCGTGATTAATGCGGTACAATTTTCTAGTCTCGATCTGGATTTAGTGCGCGGTGGTCCAGAAGCTCGCCGAGATTGGTTAGATACTTTATTAATTCAATTAGAACCCCTATACGTTCATATTTTACAGCAATATAATCAGGTTTTACGACAAAGAAATGCCCTCTTAAAAGAGATTCGTAAACAGGAATTAGAGGGAAAAGTTTATGGGGATTTATCCCAACTAAAACTCTGGGATTTACAACTAGCAGAAACAGGTTCAAGAGTTACGAGAAGAAGGGCGCGAGTCCTGCAAAGATTAATTCCTTTAGCCCAAAAATGGCACGAAAGTATTAGCGGAAAAACCGAATATCTAGAATTACAATATATTCCCAATGTGCCTTGGGTAGAAGATGATGTCAATGGGGTACAAAAGGCTTTTTTAGATAAGATTGAAACCCGTCGTTTGGCCGAGAAACAGCTAGGGACATCGGTAGTCGGTCCCCACCGGGATGAAGTGGATTTTTTAATTAACCAAAACCCCGCTAAATCCTACGGTTCCCAAGGACAACAAAGAACCTTAGTTTTAGCCTTGAAATTAGCGGAATTACAGTTACTAGAGGAGATTATCGGAGAACCTCCCCTACTACTCCTCGATGATGTTTTAGCCGAATTAGATATCGAACGACAAAATCAATTATTAGATGCGATCGAAGACCGTTTTCAAACTTTAATTACCACGACTCATCTCAGTTCTTTTGAGTCTCGCTGGTTGCAATCTTCCCAGATATTTTCTGTCAAAAAGGGACAGATTTTTTATTAGCCTATAGTCTCTCTTTGTTTTGCTCTTTGTCTGTACACACCCATAATTCGATCCCCCCTTAATCCCCCCTTAATAAGGGGGGTATCTGACAGTTTTCAACACCTAACTACTTAATAAAACAGGCCTGCGGCCTGTTTCACTATTAGCTTAAGAATAATCAAGCCTACTTAATTTCGCGCACTACTGGCTTACCGTCGATAATTTCACCGACGAGAATCAGATCAGCAACCCCAACAAATAAACCATTTTCTAAAACCCCCGGCATATTATTAATAGTTCTTTCCAAATCAGCCGGATCATCGATACTATCAAATTTAACATCGATAACTAAATTGCCTTGATCTGTCACCACGGGGCCGGCTTTTTTCACTCCCATGCGCAGGGAAGGTTTACCACCGAGGGCCTCTAATTTCAGCATCACCGGAGTCATGGCCATGGGTAACACTTCCACCGGCAAAAGAAAAGTCGATCCCAACTTATCCACCAGCTTATTGCCATCCACTACCACGACGAAAATATCGGCGAGACTATCGACAATTTTCTCCTGAGTATGGGCAGCACCGCCGCCTTTAATCAGGTTTTTCTGGGGATCCACCTCATCGGCCCCATCGATAGCGATATCCATCTTTGCGATGACATCGAGGGTAGTGAGGGGAATTCCGTACTTCCTAGCCAAAACTTGCGCTTGAAAAGAAGTAGGAACCCCGACAATATTGCTGATTTCCCCGCTTTGCAGTCTAGCGCCCAGATACTCGATCGCGTAGGCCGTCGTTGAACCAGTTCCCAATCCCACGACTGAATTAGATTGAACTAGATTAGCGGCGGCCTTACCGACCTCCTGTTTCATGATAATGACCGGATCGATTGCTGTCATGATGCACATTCCTAAAAGCGATGTTTTGAATCTCTTAGTTATCGGCTATCCCTTGCCCTCTTGTCAATGGAATTAGGGATTAGTGGCCTGAGCTGCTAACATTTCCTTGAGTTTAGCCAATTCATTGGCCCAACGGGGATCTGGCTGTAAAGCGTCACCATCGCCGGTAACTTTCGGGGTACTGCTGCTACCCCGTTCAGCCTTGCGTTTTTTGCCGCCGCCACCACCACCACTGGATTTGCGCGGTGCTGCCGTCGTCGGTTTCGGAGTCGGTCTTTCGACTTTTTCCGGGGTTTCTACGCTGGCCTCCGGGCCTTCTGCTTCTTCTCCTTCTTCTTTACCTCCCTTGCTGCGGGGGAGAGCTTTCTCGATTTTGATCGGGTTTTCCATGAAGGATTGACCGTTGTATTTTTCGATAAACTGGTCAGCTAGTTCATCGCTAGGGACGGTAACGAAGGCAAAACCGCGACATTTGCCGGTTTTGCGGTCTTTGATGACTTTAGTGGTGATCGTATCCCCTTCATCGGCAAAAAGCGCCTGTAATTTTTCGCGCTCGACGGATTCTTTGGGTAAATTACCAACGTATAGACGAACGGACATGATGGATTCCTCCAAGTATAGATTGATGTAAAAACTTGTGCGACATTCCGTGCCTGTATGCTGATTTTTTTAAGGCAAACAGAGCTAAGGAGGATGTTTCCCAGCGATAAGCTTGTAGTTTCTGCACGATAGCGGCTGTGGCCGTCAATTTTGACTATCCTTAACGATTTCAACGAGAGGGACGGGATCTAGGGGTTACGTTTTTAGCTTTTAACAGGCCTAATCATTCAACCTACCCGATTTATGTCGCTCTCTTCGATTATTACAGAATGTTTACACAATTTGTCAAATATTTTCTCTCGATCTGGGCTGCCTAAGTATAACTACTTAAGTATTTGTTCACAGTAAGCAAAATTTTCGGAAAACTCTTGCTAAATGTATCATTATATGCTTCTTTCCTTTTGGCGGCGGGGTATCCTAGCTAACGGGAGGGAAAAAGCAAAACCCTCTCTACAGATACATTGACACTTTGTCAAGTATTTGTTACATTAGTTAAAAAAGGTGATACCGATCACCCATCTCGCTTGTTATCAACCACTGTCTTCATCGAGGAGGAACACCATGTCTCAACCGATCGAACTTTCCTTAGAACAACAGTTCAACATTCGTTCTTTTCAGACTCAGGTAGAAAAAATGAGTCAGGAGCAAGCGCAGGACTTCCTGATCAAGCTCTACGAACAAATGATGGTCAGAGAAAATATGTACAAAGCTTTTCTCAAACACCAGTGGGGTCTAGATTCTAATCCCTGGGCCCCCCAGTAACTCATTTCACCCCTGCGGGCGACCTCTTTCTCCAGCTGGGTTTCTCTGGAAACGAGCTAGGGATGCGGGGCGCATTTCTTCACCTTTTTAGCTATTCTTAGGGAAGGATAACCGAATTGCTAGGGGTTAATTTATGTTCGAGCGCGCTTTGATCTGTACAGATCTTTTCGATGGTCTCCATCGTCTTGTCCATTGTGTGCCACACTTAGCCCTGAGCGGCTTAAAACAAGTTATCTTCCTCCACAGTATTCCGGTTTGGGAACAACCCACCCTAGCTGCCGTAGATCAAGCAAAAATTGACGCGGCCAAAGAAAAATTATCTCCAGCTTTAGCAAATCTTCCCGACGGTATGACAGTTATTGTCGAAATCTCTAACCGTCGTCCCGTGGATGCCGTGCGGGAAATCCTCGCTAATCACTCTATTGACGTGATTTTGATGGGAAATCCCATGCGCGGTGCTGTCCAAGAAAAATTATTCGGTAGTACCAGTTTAGCGATCGCAGGTATTACCGATATTCCGCTGCTGATTTTCCGACCGCAATTATTATCAGTTTATACTCGCGATGAATTGGCCCTGCGCTGTCAGCATCTCTGGAAACATTTATTAATTCCCTACGATGGCAGTTCCGACGCAATTTATCTAATTGAACAGATAGAAAAATACGCTCAAACTCGCGCCCCTAGCTCTTTTGAGCAATGTCTTCTCCTCCGGGTAGTGGAAAATATCAGTCGCGATCCCAGTGTCAGCGAATACCGTTTTAATGATGCCCGTCAGCAATTAGAATCGGTGCAAGCGCGACTAGAAAAACTCGGTTTGCAAGTACAGAGCGAAGTGCGACTAGGAACACCTGTATTAGAAGTTTTGACGGCAGCAGAAGAAAACGACATCAGTGCGATCGCTGTGGCCACCTGCCATCGTTCCAATATGTTGGAATGGTTAGCAGTGCGTCGGATTAATGAAGATATTCTTCATCAACTGTGGTTTCCGCTCTTATTTTTCTCCCCCAAGGGATAAGCTAGAAAAAAGATTCTCTTGGGGATAAACCACAGAGACACAAAGAACACAGAGAGGAAGACAGATTCGATCGCTAAAACCTATCACACAAAAGACAAGAGAACCGCAAAAATTTTGGGAAAATTAACTTAAGTAAGTAGTTATAATTAAATTAAAAATAGATTTTGCCTCTGATCCCCCCTGCCCCCCTTAATAAGGGGGGTGCCGATCCCCCCTTAATCCCCCCTTGATAAGGGGGTGTCTGACAACTTTTAACAACTACCTACTTAATTGCTCGATTAATCCGATAACTTTAGCCTTAATTTCATCGCGAACTCGGCGAAAAGTTTCCATGGGTTGACCATCGGGATCATCAATTAACCAATCCTCGAAAATTTCCTGTAAAACCCATCCTTCCGGCAGATTGACACCGCAACCACATAGGGAGATAACGGCATCGTAATCTTCAGGATTAAAATCCCTAATTGGTTTAGAAGTTTGGTCAGTAATATCGATACCAATTTCCCCCATAACTTCGATTGCTCCGGGGTGAACTTTGGCCGCTTCTAATCCGGAACTGGTGACAGCAATTTTGCCCGCACCTAAAGTTTTAGCAAAACCTTCGGCGATTTGGGAACGACAGGAATTTTTTCTACAGGCAAACATGACTTTTTTCATGATTTTAACTCCTAGAAATTTAATTAGGAAATAGGGAAATGGGGAAATAGGGAAATAGGGAAATAGGGAAATAGGGATTAAGAAACATCTTCCCCAACACCCAACCCCTAACACCGTTTTTTCTCTTTTTCCTTTCTTTCACTATAGCGATCGGTCAGATAATCTACCTGATCTCGCAGGAGAATGGTAAACTTATAAAGTTCCTCCATTACATCAATAACTCGATCTCGATAGGGGGAATTTTTCATCGTGCCATCCTCATTAAACTCCTGATAAGCTTTAGCCACCGAAGATTGATTAGGAATAGTAAACATTCGCATCCAACGACCAAGAATTCGCAGGGTATTAACCGCGTTAAAAGATTGGGAACCTCCGCTTACTTGCATGACTGCTAAGGTGCGGCCTTGGGTAGGTCTAACCGCACCAATACTTAAGGGAATCCAATCAATTTGGTTTTTGATAATGCCGCTAATATTGCCGTGTAGTTCAGGAGATGACCAGACTTGACCCTCGGACCATTGACTTAATTCTCGTAATTCCTGTACTTTGGCATGAGTATCGGGAACACTGCCATAAATCGGCAATTCACGGGGATCAAAAAAGCGCACTTCTGCCCCATATTCAGTGATAATTCTGGCCGCTTCTTCTGCTAGTAAACGACTGTAGGAACGTTCCCGTAAAGAGCCATACAGAAAAAGAATTCTCGGTTTGTGAGTCGATTGGATCATGGTGAATAATTATTTGTAAGAACTCAAGCAACGAGGATCGAGAAGGGTGGCTTTTTCTGGATCTCTGGGAAACCAAAAGGCGGTTTTTTTACAGAATTCTACCAACATTAACATCACAGGTACTTCAATCAATACCCCCACTACTGTCGCTAAAGCAGCCCCCGAATTCAATCCGAATAACATCACCGCAGTGGCGATCGCTACCTCAAAATGATTACTAGCACCAATTAAAGCAGCGGGAGCCGCATCTTCGTAAACTAAATTGAGTTTGAGAGCGGCCACATAACTAAGTAAAAAAATCAGATTAGTTTGAATAAACAGGGGAATAGCAATCAGGAAAATATGCAGGGGATTACTAACAATTAAATCGCCTTTGAAAGCAAAGAGGAGGATTAAGGTTAGCAATAAGGCAGTGATTGCCACAGGACTGAGATAGTGAAGAAAACGCGATTCAAACCAGGCGCGTCCTTTATGTTTAAAAATCCAGTGACGGCTATAGATACCAGCAATAAGCGGTAAACCAACGTAGATTAACACAGAAAAAACAATGGTCTGCCAGGGGACTACAAAATTATTAGCTGCCAGTAACCATTTACCTAGAGGAGCGTAGAGAAAAAGCATCGCTAGGGAATTGACTGCTACCATAATTAGGGTATGACCCTGGTTACTGTAGGAAAGATAGCCCCACATCAAAACCATGGCCGTACAGGGAGCAATTCCTAGTAAAATAGCTCCAGCAGTGTAGGAATTAGCTAAACTTACCGTCTGTCCTCGGATAATCTCCGTTTGACTCAACCAAGGCAGAAACAGCCAGCCGAGAAAAAATTGAGCCAGCACCACCATTGTAAAGGGTTTGATCAGCCAATTAACCACTAAAGTTAAAATAACTGGTTTGGGAGTACGGGCAGCCCGAAGAGCTTGGGAAAAGTCGATCTTAACCATGATCGGATACATCATGAAGAAAAGACAGATGGCGATCGGAATAGAAACGTTATAGACACTCATGGCATCTAAAGTCCGCGCTACGTCCGGAAATAACCGACCGAGGGCAATTCCCGCCAAAATACAGAAAATAACCCAAAGAGTAAGATATTTTTCAAAAACACTAAGGCTACCACCAGCTTTGGCGGCTTTAGGATTGATTTGATTAGTCATCGCACAAAGGTGGAAAGGGAATGATGGGAGATTGGGCAACCCACCTTTATTATTTCAAAAAAAGTTGATATGTCAAGGGTAAAAGCCAGTTATAAAGCTTTAATATTTCTAAAAATCTTGATTGGTTACTTATTTTCCTCGCAGGAACGAGCGGGGACGAGGGCAGCAAAACGACGATATTCGGATAGATATTCTTCTAGGAGAAGAAATTGAGATAGATTGAGGCTGTAGTAGATCCAACGACCCTCTTGACGACTGCGGACTAAATTGGCTTCTTTTAGCGTTTTTAGGTGAAAAGATAATTTAGATTGTGCGATATCAAGATGGTCGCGCAATTCACAGACGCATAATTCCTGATGTCGCAACAGTTGCAGAATTTGCAGCCGTAGGGGGTCCGAGAGTGCCTGAAAACCAGTGTAAATCTGGGTTAACGAGTCGGGAGATGTGGCCAGAGAGTTGAACATTGAGATGGTCCCTCGGTGGGAAGGAAATAGGAAAGCGGGAAAATTCAGAATTGCAACAAAACTTTATGTATTTTTGTATCGAATCAGGAAAACCAGCGAATCATCCCCTGTATGATAGACAATGGTTTTGACCAGAGACAATGGTTTTGACCAGATTAGCCTTTTAAATCATTGTAAACAGGTTAGGAGACATCATGGAATTATTTGCGGCTCTCAATTTAGAACCCATTTTTCAACTCACCTTCGTGGCGCTAATCATGTTAGCTGGCCCCTTTGTCATTTTCCTACTAGCTTTTCGTGGTGGCGACCTATAAAAACCGCCTCTCCCCAATTGTTATTCGTGCTTTTTTTGACTTCTCTCCTCTTTAGGGAGAGATTTTTTGTCTAAAACCCAGTTATCAGTTATCAGTCATCAGTTATCAGATGTGAGTTTTCAGTTATCATACTAAATCTGGTTATTAAAAACTGATTATTTATTCCCCCTCTTGCATGAGTGCCTCTCCTGATATGTAGCCTATACTATATGAATCAGTGTTATATTGGTAGCCAGGATGTGGGAAAAAGGCAAAGAAACGGTAAAGAGAATGAAGTTTATTCACTGGAAAAAGCAGCAGTTATTGATGATTTTTGTCCTAGCGCTGGCAATTTCAGTCGCGTGGGGGACAATTTTGCCTGTTTTTACTCAAAAGCCTCCTGCACCTAATCCTTGTAACGAACTTAGGGGAAAGATTCAAAATCGGGCAAAAAAAGATGCAGAAGCTGACCGGTTGAATTTTTTCAATACTGATAAAAAGAAAAAGACAATTGGTGATATTTTAAATTTGTATAAAGAGGCAAATTCTCAAGCTTCTTGTTTTCCACAGGCTCAATTATGGGATATCTATGAACAACAATATGATATTAATAAATATCCTACCTGGATACCTTGGCCTTTTATTGTTGTTGTTTCTTTTATTCTTGTGGTTTTGGGGGCTTTTATTGGTGATAACTTAAAAAAATGGCTCAATCAGTCTTTAGATGCGATTAGTAAATGGATTTATAAAACCTTCGCTGGAACACCCTTATTTGAAAATATTGCTCTTAAAAAGTATCGACAGGCATTAATTGATAAATATCAAAAACTTAATATACCTTTTCGTCCTCATCGTCCCCTAGAAATGCGGGAGATTTATGTTTCTTTGAAAGCTTTTAAAGCGAGCGATCGCTCTTTAATTGAAGCAGAAAATGCGGTGCAAAAATACCGCCGCTTAGTGGTTAAAGGTGCGCCTGGTTCGGGAAAGTCGATGTTATTAAAGTATCTAGCACTTTCCTATTCAGAAGGACGATTGAAAAATTTATCGGATCGTCCCGTGCCAATTTTACTAGAATTGAACCGCCTCAATGAGGCTAATTTGACAGTAGAAAAGTTAGAACAACAGTTAGTAGAAGCTTGCGATCGCCATAATTTTCCCAAAGCTACTCGTTTCATTTCTCAATGTTTAAAAGATGGGCGTTTGCTGCTACTTTTGGATGGGTTAGATGAGGTTAGTAGTGGCGTTCGCTCTTCTGTTGTTCGGTGTCTTAAGGAATTTTTAGAATTAGAAAAGTATAAAAAATGTCGGGTAATTATTACCTGTCGGACGGCTGTTTATCATAATGAGTTTGTCGATAATACCGAGGAAACTTTAGAGATTGACGAATTTAGTGATCAACAAATGCGCCGCTTTTTGCAAGCTTGGAAGTCGGAAATGCCGCCAGAGAAATCAGTAGAACAATTGATTCAAAACTTGCGAGCTAAACCGAAAATTATGGCACTGGCGCGGAATCCCCTACTGTTAACAATCATCGCCTATCTTTATACTGATACTCCCTTCGTTTTACCTCATTCGCGAGCCGAATTTTACACTAAAGCTACTGATGTTTTATTAGAATTGCGCGATCAAGAAAGAAATATCCCTAATCAATATAGTGGTGTCAACAAGCGGCGAGTTCTGCAACATTTAGCACTCTATGCTCAGAATAGCACTAATCGACAACAGCAAGATCGCCGCAGGGTGCATCCCACTTAGGAATGAGCATAAATACTCAGAAGGCAGGAGCGATTGAGATAAGCACATCGCAGACGGAGAATAGGGGAAACATTCTCTCGTTTCCAGCTTGCTCCTGACAGCTTAACCCGAGCACCGACCTGTTTAATCTTAGATTCGACATCCCCTGAACCGATAGGAATGCCCAATTGTTGATACTGCTCATAGCAAGGAATTCGCTGACGATGCTTATTCAAATAGGCTTGGAAATTGACCGCACGTTTATTCTTGAGACAGTCAAATTCAGCCATAGCGGCATCAACCCAGCCATGCCAAAGTAAATTTTCTACCCCTTCTAGACGCTTGAGAGAGCCTCCCACCTTATAGAGATTTTCCTTGAGATGATACCAATCTAAGACTTCTCGCTTGATCGCCACTTGATTTGTGCCTAGGGTCTTGATTACGTTCCAAACTCCATCATGACCATCGCCTAAACAAGTCAAAATGGGTGACAATGGTTGAGACTTGCTCCAATCCGTTAATGCGACCGGGTCTTGGAAAAAAGCTTCACAGATATTGTCATGTAGGCTCACTAACTTGTAATCTCGCCACTGTCCCCCTTCGTTTTTCTCTCCTCGCAGACAGATTTTTCCTCCATCCACACTGACTCCCTCACTGGGGACTTGCGCTTGGGTTAGGGGCAATTCCGTGCGCCCGACGAGTCGATGCAGGGTGCTATGTCCTACCTTAATGCCCATCAACTCTAATAAATCCTCTTCTGCCTGTTGATAGGAAGTTTTTGCACAAGCTCGCAGACAACATTTCCTTAAGTTTGGGCTGATGGGGGTTTTCCCTTCTAATCCTAGTTTTCGCGCTTGTTTCTGACTTATTTCCACCTCTCCTATTATACTTTTGACTTTTCTCGTTTTTCCTGAGAGTTTTTCTGCTCCTTCTGAAAAAAAAATTCCCCTATGATCGGCCCGACAACCTCCATCATCTGATTCCTGAGTTCTAGCTCGATACTTTCAAAGCTGTTGAGCTTTTCTGGTTCTGTATATTTTCGGAGGATTCTGGCTGTCTCGGTTAGATATATTTCTACTTGCGCTTTTTCTTCTGGAGGGATGTTTAACATGAAATTTTTCCGATTTTTTCTCTCTATTCTCTCATAATTCTCTCAATGAGTATTTATACTCGCTCTTAAGTGGGATGCACCCATC
>NZ_JAPZSR010000349.1:0-1178 GCF_027531875.1 Microcystis sp. LE19-84.1B
TAAATCCTTATCTGGCAAGAGACTTAATTGATTAGTTCGCTCTAGAGCAAAAACAATTGACAAAAATCGCTAAATGCCTTTCTATATAAGGGTTCCATCCCTTATAACCTCCGTCCATTGCATAACACAAACCGAAGAGCCGACTGTCTATGATGCTTTTAATACGGTCAAAAACATGATCACTGCTAACAATTCAGGGGAAATATTCTGGATTAAAGAACAGGAAGAAACCGCTTATTTTTGTCAGCGTTATCTCCACAATCAGGAGGTTAATTGTCATTATGCTGCCCAATTTGCTTCAAGACTGATGATCGAATTAGTTAGTATCGCCCTAGGAAAATTATGGCAACCACCGACAATTTATCTTCAGGGTGAGCGGGGCTGCGACTTAAAAGATGAATCTTTAAGCAGAACTAAAATTCGTGCGGGAATGGGATTTACCGCTATTGTTTTTCCTCGTTCTTTTCTGAGTTTACCTCTTAAATTTCCCGTAGCTATAGATAATAAACCGAGTCAAAAAGATAGGGAAAATCTCTATTCTTCCTCCCCTGTACAGAATATAAGTGGCTCTTTAAAACAGGTGATTACTCCTCTTTTACCCAACGGTTATCCCGATATTAACTTAGCCAAAGAAATCACCGGCATGAGTGTCCGTACCCTACAAAGAAGGTTAGGAGAAGAAGGTTTAACCTATACTCAGGTAGTGGAAAAAATTCGTTTTGAGCAAGCAGTTTTGTGGCTGCAGGAACCCCAGATAAAATTAATTGATATTGCCATGGAATTAGGTTACAGTGATCCCGCCCATTTTACTCGCGCTTTTAAGCGTTGGACAGGATTATCACCTCGGGATTTTCGTCGTCAAAAATTGGCTAATTATCAATAGACCTCTAGAGGAGGAGTAAGGGGCCAGTGTTCTCGGAGTCTGGACAAGAAAACACCAAGAGATTGAACAAAATTAATTACACCTATGGAAGGGACTATTGCAAGAGTGCCTATCCTAACCAAAAAATTAAGGCTCTCTTGGTTTAGCTTGGTTAAATATCTGAACTTCCCCCATACATATATACCATAATAGCCGAAAACCCTTATCCATCAATGGATATAGCCCTTAACTTTTCTTAATGTACCCATGTAATTTGTAACATTTCTTAATGGACAAGAATTCTCTCCATTTGCTA
>NZ_JAPZSR010000226.1:0-12497 GCF_027531875.1 Microcystis sp. LE19-84.1B
CTAGTCTAAATCTAGCTTCTTTGGCGGTGAGTTCCACCGTGTCAGCTTGTAGAGTAGATAGTGCCGACACTACTACAGTGAAGCAGGAAGTTAACGTCAAATTTGCTCATGAGTAGATTTGAGTAGGTTTAATAGAACGGAAGAGCGAACATTGTTATCAGAAAAATTCCTAGGGGCAAGGAGCGAATTTTAATCATTTTCCGGTTTCTCCATCGGTTTGTAGTCTTGTTTTAGCAATAATGCGGGTTTTCTTTAAATCTCCTTCGCTCAATTCTTCTCCCACCTGTAAACGGGTGGCATTAGTTTGGAGGACAGTGGCGGCATTTTTTTCTCCCAATTGTAGAGCGGTTTTGGCTGCGGTTTGTAGCATGGTGGCGGCGGCTGCTCGATCGCCCTGTTTTAATTTTTCTTCAGCGATTTGGGTTTGACGATATTTGGCTAAAGTGAGAACTGATTTCTGAACTTGCTCGTCTAATTGGGATTGATAGAGAGCTTGGGAGGTGATATCAAGGCTAAAAGTCGCAGTTTCTAGCCCTTTTTGACCGGAAGCGGGATCATCGTAGCGAATCTTCACTTTAGCTATGGTGTGAGTACCGGGGGGAATTTGGTCAATATAGAGATTGAGGAGGAGAATTTTTTCTTCATCTATCATTAAATCACCCAAACGGGTGATGTAAAAATTGCCCTCTTTTTGTAGGCTCATTTCTATAGTTTCTGGAGCAACTTGGGCAATGGGTTTTAACTCCGCTAAATGAGTCCTGGAATCTAATTCTAATTGCAGGAAAGCGTTAGTTAACCGCACAGATTGCAGACGGTTAAATAGACGAGTAAATTCAATTAAAGCTTGTTCGGGTCTTTCGATATAGGATAAACTTCCGCCGGCGATATCGGCAATTTTTTCTAGGATATCTTGATTCCAATGATCGCCAAAACCGAAGGTATTTAAGGTGATACCGTACTCAGCCGCTACTTCTGCCAATTTTAAACAGCGTTGATTATCTCCATGTTCATTTTCACCATCGGTAAGCAGAAAAATATGAGATACATAACCTTTGCTGCCGCTGGAACTTTCTTGAATACCTAATTTTATCCCTTCATCGATCGCCGTACCTCCTCCCGCTTGTAATTGTTGAATTTTTGAGCGAATTAAGGTCAGATCATCCTGTCGCGATTGGGAGGGAAGAATAACTTTGGCGCGATGATCAAAAGCTATTACCGAGAGACGATCATTAACCCCGAGGGATTCTATTAAACTGAAGGCCGCTTTTTTGACCGTTTCTAGGGGTTTTCCCTGCATAGAACCGCTATGATCGAGAACTAAACAAAGATTAATCGGTAAATTTGTGTTAATCTGTTCACTGGTGGCGGCGATCGATAGCATCAGTTGACGTTGACTGCTGGTTTGATTAGCGTCGATATGACTATCACTCAAGGCCGATTTTAGAGTTACCCGCATAAGAGTTTTTTATCGTGGTCGTTGATATTTCTATTGTAATGAGTATAATTAGATTTGTGCTTATTTTCCCATCCGACATCGAGTTAGACAAGTTCGATCATTGGGTGCATCTCATTTTTGTCAATCTACGATGCTCACCCGGGGTTGTTCATATATTGGGAATAATTTAAGAATCACCGATAATTCTTGATTGTCGATATTTTTACAAAGTTAAGATGCAGCCCCAGCTGTTCTTGTTGGAAATTTTACCTTAGCCAGTCGGCCCTATTCTTTCGTGGAAGTCATGGCAAAATCTCTTTAACGCGAACTAAAGTTATTTACTTTTTTTGAGATGATAACAAATTGGCATCGATGTTGATCAGGGGAAGGGAGCCTGAACCACCCATGACGACAGGGAAACGTCCATCCCACTTTTCGATTGCTCGTTGTTGTAAAATTTCTGGTGTTAGGTTTTGGCGCAATAGTTTTTGAGCTTCCGCCTGTCCCTTTGCACGGTTGATTTCCGCTTTCGCTTCCTGTTCTGCTTGTTGTGCGCGAAAAGCAGCTTCTTGTGCCTTTTGTTCTGCTACTTGTTTGGCTTCAATCGCTGCGTTAAACTCTTCAGAAAAACCAAAATTAACGAGAGATACATCATTGATAATTATCCCATAACGTCTTAATCTTTCGGCGAGGGAAGTGTCAATTTCACGTTTGAGTTCTCCTCGCTCTTGCAAGATATTTTGTACGGGACGTTGTGCTGTTGCCGCTTTGACAATTTCCGATACTGCTGGGTTGATAATACCAGAGACAATCTCATTGATATCCCCAACTTGTTGATAAATCTGATTGACTTTGTCGGGGTCGATGTGCCAGTTAACGATAATAGTTGTTTCCACATCTTGCAAATCTTTGGAAGAACCTTTTGCCTTTACTTCCGTTGTTTGGACTCGAACGTTGAGGGTTTTGATCTTGGTGACAATCGGTACAACAGGATGAATTCCTTCATCGAGGATTTGTTTTTGCACTTTGCCAAAGTACATGACAACGCCGCGTTCGCCAGTATCAATAATAACAAAAGGGCGCAGTACGGTAGTAATGGCTAATATTAAAATTCCCCCCGCCATTAATGGTATTATATTGCGATTGTAATTCATGACAACTCCTGAGATATTCGATCGGTTTTATCGTAGCACTGTTCTTATAAGTAAGTAATCTCAATTAATTTTTAGATAGTGGGACAAGCTTCTGGTTCTTTGTATTTTATCTTTAATTGTAACCGGCTACTTAGTTGATGATAGGTGGTGCGTTACTTCAATCATACATCACACAATCACAGTCGATGATAGGTGGGGCGTTACGAGGGATTGTTACCCTCCAGTCACAGCAGCAATTTTGGCTGTCTAACGCACCCTACGTTTTACTTTTTGTTAACCACAAAGACAGGAAGTTAGGATTTTAACTAAGGGAGAGAAGAAAGGTTAGGGGAACCATTCAACAAAGCAGCGATCGCTTGTTCTAAAGCTAGAGAAATATGGGTCCAATGGGTTCCCCCCTGACAAAAAACGATATAGGGTTCCCGTAAGGGTCCATCGGCGGAGAATTCCGAGGTGCTACCATCGATAAACGTGCCACCAGCCATCACTACTTGGCTCTCATAGCCCGGCATTTGGGCAGGAATGGGATCCAAGTAGGAACCGATGGGAGAATAGGCTTGAATGGCTTTACAGAAGGCAATCAGCTTATCGGGGGAACCGAGTTTAATCGCTTGAATAATATCGCGTCGAGGCGCAAAAGGAGCCGGATTGACCGGATAACCCAACTTATCGCCCACATAGGCGATTAAATGACTGCCTTTCATCGCTTCTCCCACCATTTGCGGCGCTAGAAACAATCCCTGATAAAGAAGACGATTTTGGTCAAAAGTTGCCCCTCCCTCGCTACCGATCCCCGGTGCTGTCAGACGATAGCAGGCCATTTCCACTAATTCCGCTTTACCTGCTATGTATCCCCCGGCCGTGACGATTGTACCTCCGGGGTTTTTGATTAGAGAACCGGCCATCAGATCTGCCCCCACGTCGGTGGGTTCTTGGGTGTTGATAAATTCTCCATAGCAATTATCGACAAAACAGACCGTATTCGGGTTTTGTTGTTTAACTATACGGACAATTCTCTCGATTTCGTCAATAGACAAACTCGATCGCCAGGAATAACCGCAGGATCTTTGAATATGTACTAAACGGGTTTGGGGTTTCACTGCTGTGTCCAAGGCCAACCAATCGATCGCACCAGTAGAATCTAGCTCTAATTGGCGATAACTAACGCCAAAATCCTTTAAAGAGCCTTGACCACTGCCCCTAATTCCAATTACTTCCTCTAGGGTATCGTAGGGCGCACCGGCTACCGCTAACATCTCATCCCCCGGTCGAAGAACCCCATACAAGGCACAGGCGATCGCATGGGTTCCTGAAACAAATTGTACTCGCACCGCTGCCTTTTCGGCCCCTAGGGCTTGGGCGAACACTTGATCTAAAGTATCCCGTCCCAAGTCATCATGACCATAACCACTAACACTAGCAAAATGATGCACCCCGACGCGGTTTGCACGGAAAGCACCGAGGACTCGACGGAGATTTTCCTTGACCTGTGCGTCAATTTCCGAAAAGATGGGGAGTAGGGCCTTTTCTGCCCTGTGGAGTAGAGAGGGAATATCCATCAAACAATAGACTGTGATCTGTATTGCATTTACAAAGCCTACTGATCATACAACGCCAATCCTTCCCCTTAAAACAGTTGCCAAGGTTGACGATAGGAATGATTAGAGCGGCCCGCCGGGGGGGGGTGAGGCTCCCTGTGGTGGGGCGCCGGGGGGAGGGCCACCAGCAGCAGGTTCATTCCCCCGGCCACCAAAGAGACTTTGCCAAGAAAAACCTTGGGGTGGTCGGGTGTCCGAGGGTGGATTAATTAAGATATGTTCGGAGCCATCGAGTCCGCTTTTGACTTCGGTACGATTGCCGATAGTAACGCCAGTGGTAATGGGGACAAATCGGGGGGGTTGGTTAGGTGCGCCGACAAAAACACCAGTTTGCTCGTTCTGACGGGTAACGGCAATAGTTGGCACGGTTAAAGCGTTTTTCAGTTGGCCGACTTGGAAATCCGTAGAAACATTCATTCCCGCTTTTAATTCCCTGGCCGCCTTTTCTTCTAGGGTCACTTTCACTTCAAAGCTGGTGACATTTTGTTCTACCGTTGCCTGGGTGGCAATCAGAGAGACTCGTCCATGGAAGATTTTATCGGGATAAGCATCGGCTGTAATCGTCACCTTTTGCCCAACCCGGATCTTATCAATGTTTTTTTCTGCTACATTGCTGACCACTTCATTTTGTGAAACCAGGGATAAAATCGAGGAAGAAGTGGCCGAAGATACGGAACTGCCGGTCGTAGTAGGAGCCACAAAGGCCCCCGGTTCAGCGTAGACAAAAGTAACCACCCCGTCAAAGGGTGCTTTAATGATGGTATCCTCAATCTGAGTTTTGACATTTTGTAGAGAACCCTGAGCAGTAGTCACCTCCGCCCGTGCTTGCTCGATTTCCTCCTGTCTTGTTCCTGCTTGGAGAAGGTCTAAGACCTGTTGTTGATTTCTCACTTCCGCCTTTGCTTGAGCAATTTCTTCCGAGCGAGTTCCTTCTTTAAGGAGAGATAGCTTTTCTTGGGATTCAATCACGGCAGCCTGGGCGCTATCCCTAGTTGCCAGTTTTTCGTTTAAAGTCTGTTGAGATATGGCTCCTTCGTTGAAAAGTAGCTGATTGCGACGATATTCATCATCAGATTTTTTGAAAATGGCTTTTAAACCTTCTAAACGAGCTTTTTCTTGGGCAATTTCCTGAGAACGATTACCGGCCATCAGTTTTTGTAGGTTGGCTTCTAGTTCTTCCAGTTTTGCTCGGGCCTGAGCGATTTCTTGGGGACGATTACCAGCGATTAGTTTGCGGAGATTAGCTTGGGCTGCCGCTAGTTTGCCCTGGGATTCTAATAATTGACCCTGCCAATCAGAATCGTCCATTTTAGCAATTATCTGTCCTTTTTTGACGGTATAACCCTCATCTACTAGCAGTTTCTTCAAAATTCCTGCTGTTTTAGGGCTAACATTAACCACTTTTTCCGGTTCCACAGTGCCATTAGCGGAAACGATGATCGTTAGATCCGTCTTTTCCACGGCTACAGGCAGCGGACGGGAACTACCCTGGTGGGGGGTATGCCCAAACTGACGATAGGCGAGAACAATACCAGCAATGGCTAAAAATAAAGTTAGTAATCCCAATGCCCAGCTAATTGCGGGCTGTTTGTTAACTTTTTGGAAGGAGGAACTGTCTGACATAGTGAGTAAGAAACTGGCGAGTTAATTTAGAGAGAACCTGATGGTTGAACAGTCTGTTCCGATTCCACGGCACCATAATCGAGCTTAATAATGTGATCGGCTAGATGAAAATAGCGCTCATCATGGCTAATAACAATAACTATTTTTCCTCTTTCTTTCAGTTGTAGCAGTATCTGTTTATAGAATAGTTCCCTAAAACGGGGTTCTTGGTCGGCGGCCCATTCATCAAACACATAGATAGGACGATCCTCTAAATAGGCTGTTAATAAAGCCAGTCGTTTCCTTTGTCCTTGAGATAGTTCTGTGGTGGATAAAACTCCATTTTTGACCGTGACTTTATGGGCTAATTGCAGTTGCATCAGATAATTTTCTACCTCTTGATCGAGATTGGGACGATCAAAACCGAGAAAACTATCGAATAAGTAAAAATCAGAGAAAATTGCCGAGAAATGTTGACGATACCACTCCACGTTATCTTGAGTAATACGTTTACCATTGAGATAAATTGCTCCCGATAGGGGTGGGTATAGTCCTGTAATTAGTTTAGCTAAAGTTGACTTGCCGCTGCCATTGCCGCCAATAATAAAGATCAGTTCCCCTGGTTGCCAAGAAAAGCTAATTGGTCCGAGCAGAAATCCTTTTTCATCTGCCCTTGGCGGTGGTGGTGGGTTGCCTTTTTGAGAATGGGGAGGATGGGATGGAAAGGGAATTAGTTTCCTTTCGGAAGGGGGGGATTCTGGTGCTAGTGCTGGTAAACTATCGGCAAAACCTTGGGAAAAACCATTATGAGGAAAGGGTGGATGGCCTTCCGGGAAACCTTCGGGGGGGAAAGGTGGATGGCCTTCCTGATTCCCCCTAAAGCTTGGGCCTGTTCATCATTACCGAGTAATTGTTTTAAGAGTTCTTGATCTTGTTCTGTTAGACGCGGTAGATTGGCTGGGGCAGCTCCAGTCGGGGCAAAGGGCTGCGGTGTCCCCGGAGGATTGTTCTGGGGTCCACCTGGTCGGAACCCTTGATGCGCGGGGTGAGGATGACCTTGAGGTACACTAGGAGGAGGGCTTTGCGGGGCAGCGGGGGGGTGAGGATGTCTTGGTGATAACATTGATTGATTTCTCCAGATATTTACTATTTAATCCCTTCATTCTATTCTCACTATTTGCTGGTGATTCCAGATATTTTTTATTTCTTAATAATTTCCTCTCTTGAGCAAAAAAAGGGTTTTAATCAAGTGCCTAGTTGAGATAACTCTCAGAAATTAGACAAAATCGGATACATTCATCTTTAAATGTGGACATGGTTGGAACTTACCGATAAAAATAGCCGTTGATAGTCAACCAGCACTAAAAAATTTACTTCATATTTGTTAACATAGTGCCATTTTTGACATTCCACTGCTTAACCTAATTTTTAGGGCAAAATTATCCCAAAACACCCGTGGTAAAAACAATGATTTTCTTGCAGACGATTACAAAAATTTACTCTCTAGGGGAAGTGAAAATTCCTGTTCTTCGGGGCATAGATCTGGAAATTCGGTCAGGGGAATACATATCCATTATGGGAGCTTCGGGTTCCGGGAAATCAACCTTGATGAATATTATCGGCTGCCTCGATCGCCCGACGGGGGGACAATATATTTTAGAAGGCAGAAACTTAAAGAACTTGGACGATAACCAACTGGCCTATATTCGCAATCAGAGGATTGGCTTTGTCTTCCAACAATTTAATTTATTGTCCCGCTCCACTGCCCTAGAAAATGTCATGTTGCCGATGGTCTATGCCAATGTTCCCAAGCCAAAGCGTCGTCAAAGAGCGATGCAAGCTTTAGCTAGAGTTGGGTTGACTAATTATCTCCACAATCGGCCTAGCCAACTTTCCGGGGGACAACAACAGCGGGTCGCCATCGCCCGGGCCCTAGTTAATCGACCGGCTCTGGTGTTGGCCGATGAGCCGACGGGGGCCTTAGATACACAAACTTCCCAAGAACTGATGGATTTACTAACCGAACTCAATCAACAGGGAATCACGATTGTGATTGTCACCCACGATCCCGATGTAGCTGCCCAAACCAGGCGGGTGATCCGTCTTCAAGATGGCTTAATCGTTTTTTAGGGTGTAATGGCCTCAATCCCGTCGTAAAGCGGTAATCGGGTCTAAATGAGCGGCAGAACGGGCGGGAATTACTCCTGCTGACAAACCAACGATAAAAGATAAACCAAATCCACTGATTATCGACCAACCTGACAAGACAAAGGGAAATCGGAAAATCTGGGCGCTACAGAAGGCCACTAAAATTCCCAATAATACACCGATGCCGCCGCCAGTCAGGGAAATCATCACCGATTCCGCTAAAAACTGCTGGAGGATTGCCGAACGGGTGGCCCCCACAGCTTTGCGAATCCCGATTTCCCTGGTGCGTTCCACCACGGAAACTAACATGATATTAGCGATGCCAATACCACCGACTACTAAGGAAATGCCAGCGATCGCCACTAGCATCACTGTAAACAAACCCACTACCGTGGTCAAGGTTTTGACCACATCTGTTTGGTTTCTAATGCTAAAATCATCGGTTTGAGAAGCGGCGAGATTGTGGCGCTGTCGCAAAAGATTAGTAATTTGATACTCGGCATTTTTCATCTGATCTTGCTGGTCAACTTTGACATAAATGCCGTTAACAGCCTTACCACTTAAAGAATTATTGCCCACCAGACGAGAAGACATATTGCTCAGAGGAATAAAGACCTGATCGTCGCGATCGATCGAACCTTCGGCACCTTTTGGCTCAAATACCCCAATAATTTCGTAACTATTTTTTCTTTCAATCCAAAGCTTTTTGCCGATCGGATTAGTATCATCGCCAAACAGTTCTGTTAACAGAGTCGAGCCTAAAATCGCCACTGGTGTCGCCTGTTCCATTTCTTCCTCGGTAAAAAATCGACCTTGGCTGAGTTCTGTATTTCTCGCTTTCATGTAGTTAAGATCGATGCCCACCACATTAGTGGCATGATTGACCTCGCCTGCTACCACTGGCGCTGGACGCTGCAGATAGGCGGAGACCACCTGTACACCTGGAACTTGATTTTGAATAACTTTGGCATCTTCCCAGATTAAGGTACTACTGGAACCGCGGCCGAGACTAATACCCCCGGTTCTGGCTTCTCCTGGTAAAATTTGTAAAACATTAGTACCTAGAGATTGAATTTTTTGTTCGGTGGCTTTTTGTACTCCTTGGCCTACGGAGGTGAGAGCAATCACGGAGGCAATGCCAATAATCACCCCTAACATGGTTAACAAAGTCCGCAGTTTATTGCTCCAGAGAGCTTCGATCGCTATCGAGACAATTTCGCTGATCGCCACGGGGTGAGGATGATTAGTCTGAAGTATTTGTTTAGGTAAGTCAAGAGTCATTGAGTTCGATGTAATCTGGCTAAATATAAAGTTATGATCGGATAAAACAGATATTTGGGACTTATTTGTCTTTTTTTATCTATCAATCACCTTATTTACTGTTTCTAGAAGAGATTAGGCTGTATTGACTGCGGCTTTCCCGTCCGATAGCATTGCCGATAAAAACCCTCACTTAGGGAAATCAATCGCTTCGCCATACTTTCCCAATAGGATTTTAGCGAGATTTTCCTTGACCTGTGGGTCAATTTGCTAAAAGATGGGGAGTAGGGCCTTTTCTGCCCTGTGGAGTGGAGAGGGGATATCCATCAAACAATAGACTGTGATATTTGTTACTATTTATTAAGCGTCAAAGTTTCCCCTGTGTCAAATCGAGACAGATAAGACAATGATGCTCTGTCTCCTGTTGTTTCCCTTTGGGTTATTCAATGACTGTTGCGACTTCCGAAAAACTGCCCATTGACTGGGTGACTCTCATCTACATGGCTTTTATCCACTTAGTGGCTCTTTTAGCCTTCTTGCCTAGCAATTTTAGCTGGGGTGCTGTGGGAGTGACATTGATTCTCTATTGGATTACTGGGGGTTTAGGAATTACCCTCGGTTTCCATCGTTTAGTTTCCCATCGGAGTTTTAAGACTCCCAAATGGTTAGAATACTTTCTGGTTTTGTGCGGGACTCTCGCTTGTCAGGGGGGTGCGATCGCATGGATAGGTTTACATCGTCTTCATCATAAATATTCTGATACTGCTCCCGATCCCCACGATTCTAATAAAGGTTTCTGGTGGAGTCACATGGGTTGGATGTTGCACGAAATTCCTGCCGACGAAGAAATTGCTCGTTTTACCCAGGATATCGCCGACGATCCTTTCTATAAATTCTGTCAAAATTATTTTGTTCCTATCCAAATTGTTTTAGGTTTAATTCTCTATGCTATGGGTGGTTGGCCGTTTGTAATTTGGGGAATTTTTGTGCGCTTGGTCTTAGTTTTCCACTCTACTTGGTTTGTCAACAGCGCCACCCACAAATTCGGTTATGTTAGCCATGAATCCCACGATAATTCTAAAAATTGTTGGTGGGTTGCCCTCTTAACTTTCGGTGAAGGTTGGCACAATAATCACCATGCCTATCAGTATTCTGCCCGTCATGGCCTACAATGGTGGGAGGTTGATCTGACTTGGATGACCATTCGTCTGCTGCAAATTCTGGGATTAGCTACTAATATTAAGTTGCCTCCCACCACAGCAGTCACGACAGAAAGTTAGTTTTGTCCAGTTGTTAAATTGAATCTAGCCGAACTTATGTTTAAGTTCGGTTATTTTTTCTCCGACTTAACCCAAATCTGACAGCAAACCAGACCTCCCGCTAGACTGCCTAATCCATTGACCTTTCTATGGGATTTCTTCTCTCTCACCATCTCTATCGCTGACTTTTTCTAAGCAATAGCACAAAAAAGTCAAAATAGCAACTTTTTTAACAAATGTTTAATATTTACGCTGACGTGCCGGAAAGACCCCAGAGAACGTATATTAAAAGCTAAGTAGGGAGGCACAATTATTTCTAGGATGGGTTAGCGGTAGCTTAAACTATGCGGGCGTTGGGTTTCATGCTTCAACCCAACCTACGTTCATCTTATATTTAATTCCACCCACCTACTTAATCCCCAAATTATATTAAGTTTCTAATGAAAAAAATCTCGATTTTAGGCTCTACTGGCTCGATCGGTACTCAAACTCTCGATATTGTCACCGATCATCCCGATAAGTTTCAAGTGGTGGGATTAGCCACGGGTAATAATATTCAACTACTATCGGAGCAAATTCGGCAATTTCGCCCGCAAATCGTGGCGATTAATAACGAAAGTCAACTAGAAGACCTGAAAAGCCTAATTTCCGACCTTGACTACACCCCGATTATCCTAGCAGGAAAGGAAGGAGTAATCGAAGTGGCCCGTTATGGCGATTCCGAAAGCGTCGTCACGGGAATTGTCGGTTGTGCGGGATTGCTGCCGACGATTGCCGCTATTACTGCTGGTAAAGATATCGCTCTCGCTAATAAAGAAACCCTGATTGCTGGCGGTCCGGTGGTGCTGCCTTTAGTGGAAAAACACCGGGTTAAATTATTACCTGCTGACTCGGAACATTCAGCTATTTTTCAATGTTTACAGGGAGTTCCCACTGGGGGATTAAAAAAGATTATTCTCACCGCTTCTGGGGGTGCTTTTCGGGATTTACCGGTGGAAAAATTGCCGCAAGTAACCGTAGCTGATGCCCTCAAACATCCTAACTGGTCGATGGGCAGAAAAATCACCATCGATTCGGCTACTTTAATGAATAAAGGTCTAGAAGTTATCGAAGCTCATTATCTATTTGGTGTCGATTATAATGCGATCGATATTGTTATTCATCCCCAAAGTATTATTCACTCTTTAATTGAGTTACAGGATACCTCGGTTTTAGCCCAATTAGGCTGGCCTGATATGCGTTTACCCCTGTTATATGCCTTGTCTTGGCCTGAAAGAATTTATACCGATTGGGAACCTTTAAATTTAGTTAAAGCTGGCAGTTTAACCTTCAAAGAACCCGATCATCAAAAATATCCCTGTATGGGGTTAGCTTATGCGGCCGGCCGTGCGGGTGGGGCAATGCCAGCAGTATTAAATGCGGCCAATGAACAAGCAGTAGCATTATTTTTAGAAGAAAAGATTAGCTTCTTAGATATTCCCCGGGTGATTGAAACAGTTTGCGATCGCTTTACAATTCATAACAGTTCTACCCCTAGCCTAGATGACATTTTAGCCGCCGATAATTGGGCGCGTCAAGAGGTATCTAACTGTCTGATTGCCAATCCGGTCTAGATAGTCTAGATACTGTAGGGATGTTAACTATAATGTCTCTACAGGTCTAGGATAGAAAAATCACTAATTTCGGCTATTTTTTCTATTTAACTAGATTTATGATGATCATGACAAGGGTTGATAACCTTCAATAAACCTCTTGGCTAATTAATTTTTGAGGGTTCAAAACCAGCAAAAATAAGGATTAAATTGCCTAAAATCAGGTGCATCTTATGCCATTTTTCTAAAGTAATAGCAAAGATGGTTAATTACCCTCACCCCGAACCCCTCTCCCAGAAAGGGAGAGGGACACGAATAAAGAAAAATGGTATCACACTTACAGAAATACCGACAGTCAGCAATTATCAGTGACTCTTAAATGATTACAAATGTGTCAGCAGCTGCGTGTAAGCATCTCACCGAAAAGCTAATGCGCTCCGGGGTTTGGG
>NZ_JAPZSR010000402.1:0-3065 GCF_027531875.1 Microcystis sp. LE19-84.1B
AGAAAATTCCCTAAGCTCCCTCTCTGTCCAGCAATGCTCTAAAGTTGATAAATATCAATCTAACAAAAACTCAAAGCCTTACTATACAAGCTTTACAAGCATGAGTTGTTAATAATTTTGCATAACAGGTTTGGTAGAGTCGAGAATATTTATCGATTTTGTCTTCTCTCTTGGCATCCATCCAAAGCCTTAATGCTTTGTTTCTGATGAATTGTACTGTACGAATAGCTTCATCTATGGCAGAAGACCGACTTGGTTTGACCACTGCTTTCATTTCTAAGATAATCATTGTTTATCGACCTCAAACAACTTATTTTAAGTTAACCTATACAGCAGAGATTGTCAAGATTTTAGTCGTGCTTCCCTCTTTTATACTGGTCGGGGTGAAACCCCGTCGCGCTAAGCACTTCCGGTCTTCACCCCGACATTTGAGATAAAAAACTTAACTTTTGCAAGTATTGCTGATTTTTGCTGGTTTTTGGAACCTTTTCGCCGGTAATGATGACAAGGTGAAAGGAGCTTCTAGAGAACAGATTATCCCAAAATAACAAAATCGAGATTATCATCTAAGTTGGTATAGATTATGACTGGAATTATGAGTCAACTCAGTCCCCTACAAGCCGAACAAATCAAGGAAATCGGGACTTATTTACGTCAAAAACGGGAAGAAAGCTGCCTGAGCATAGACGATATCGCCGCCCTGACGATGATTAGATTGCCAATGCTAGAAGCGTTGGAAACGGGGAATTGGGAGAAATTACCAGAATTAATTTATGTCAAGGGATTTATCAAACGCTACGGTGATGCTCTAAAAATTGATGGTAAAGCTTTAGCCGATCGCTTGTCTCCTAGTGCGGAACAATTAGCTCAAGAGGTAACTATTCCGAAAACACTGCCCACAAAAGTTACCACTCTCCCCAAGGCTGAACCTGCTGCCCCAAAAGTGGAACCGGTGAAACCAGAAAAACCAGCCCCAGAAACTAGCCCCCAACCGGCTAAATCAACCTTTTTCGGGATGTATCTCTGGCTAGGCTTGCTGGCGGGCATATTTTGTGGTATTGGCTATCTTTTCCTCCGTCCCCCTCTCTCTAACCCCCCTGCCGTTACTCCCTCTCCTTCCCCCGTGGGTTCCCTCGCACCAGTAGTCCCTCCCGTGCCGGTAGCCTCTCCTTCCCCTTCTCCTCAGCCAAAAGTTCCCCTCTCAGCCGAAGTAACTATTGAACAGGCCGCTTGGGTAAGGGTAATTGCCGATGGCAAAAAAGTCTATGAAGGCAATCTCCAACCCGGGACCAAACGAACTTGGACAGCCCAAAAGAGTTTAAATATTCGATCGGGCAATGCTGGCGGTGTTAAAATCTCTCTTAACCAAAAACCTGCCCAATTAATGGGTAAAGCGGGCCAAATTGGCGAAATCACCCTCACTGCACCCCCTCTCAGTCATCAGTAAACAGTAATCAGTAATCAGTTAACTAAAAACTCACATCTGAAAACAAGGGCCGAATCTAAGACCTAATTGGTTAAGCTAAAAGCTTTGATATGCTTAGTTTCTAACCTTCTTTTTAGGTAGGAGAATTGTCAGATTCTGTCTTTTGCCTCTTGCCTGTTGCCCCTTGCCTTCAGAAGCTGAAAACTGAAAACTGATAACTGAAAACTGAAAACTGATAACTGATTAGGCTGCATTATCCCAGATGGGGGTAAGGGTCTGATAATCGTAGCGGGAAGCGTTGGGATGACAGGTGACACAGGTGGTGTGACCGAGAGGAGTGGGTAAATTGACCCTAGGGTGCAAAACCTTTACATAGCTGGACTGTTCAATTAGGAGGGGAACAAAAGTAGTCTCGCTAAGAGGGCGGGAAGAATAACTGAGATAATCCCAGATAAGACGCTGAGTAATGCCAACAATTGGTTTTAAACGGATGCCATAGTGAGAATTAGGATTTTCTAGGATTTTTTTCCAAGTTTGACTCGGTAGGATACTGGGGGGAATGGCAATATGGCAAGTGGCACAATTTTCTAGATAGGTTTGCTCTCCAATTTGATAACGATTCAGCAATGTATCCGAGGCAGGAGATTGGGCGATCGCTGGTTGTTGAAGTAGCGAAGCCAGTAGAATACCCCCTAGAATACTGAGGAGAAAGAGGATCAGAAAAAAAATCGATTTCACTTGACCGCTGGAAGGCATGACTGGGATGACGAGTAATTGAACACAATTTTGACACTCTCGCCATCACAATGCAAAGCTGTGTGATGGGAGATTCTTGCTTCACAGAAACCTGCTTTTTGAGACGAATCCCAACGAGTCTTACAGTCTCTCCACAAGTTTAAACTCCTGACTGCCCATCAGTATTTGGGTTCTTCTGGTTTATGTGTGGAAACGAGGTCTATACTGATATTTTCTAGTTTCTTCCTCGGCCCGACTGAGCATCGCCGAACCTCAAAATAGCCCTAAAAGTCTTGCTTGATAGGTAGGGTTTGCGGCAAAAAGCACGGGCGAAGCATTCGGATAGAAAATCTCCGGTTTCACCGATATGTTATTGTCCGAATGCTTCGCCCCTACAGGACGCGGGCCGATGAAGACGCAAGGTTTTGAAGCACGATTTTCTCAAAATCTTGCACCTGTTTCGCCAGAAAAGCCACAAAACCGCTATCTTGCCTACATTTCACATTTATTCAGCAAACCCTAGGTATTTTATGGTTTCATAAGCAAAAATTATAACACAAAGTCGAGAAGAGCCTCTTAACTTTTTTATATCAAAATTACTTGAACGGGAGCATTAAAAGGGGAGAATTAATCCCCCCCATTAATCTAGACAAAGAAACTATTGACTGCAATAGGGCCGAGCGCCGGTAAAGTACCCGTTAACCCAGTCAGATTAATCACCAAATCATTAGCACTTTGGAAGCCTGCTGTACCATCGTTGATAATTAGGTAAGTAGAAAAACTATTGTCCCGCACTAAAACAGCACTGTTAATTCCGAGAGCTTGATTTCCGGCTGTTGCCCCATTAGCATCGGTAAAGACGTTAGTAACAATAGTGTCAATATTAGTCGTGGTGCTATCTGTT
>NZ_JAPZSR010000144.1:0-7061 GCF_027531875.1 Microcystis sp. LE19-84.1B
CCAAGCTTTTCTGGTCGGAACCCCCTAAGCCGAGTTTTCAAGGTGCTGCGCCGTCCACTTGGTTTTCGAGACTGGCCTTTTAATTCTAACGTAAAGCCAACCTAGAACGGCGGGGTTTCAGACCCAAAATTTCCGATGAAAACTTTTCTGACTTTTCTTCAGCTATTTATGAATGTCTGAATGATGTCCATCTGAAACATAAAAAAGAACTGGATTCCTTGCTCACTCTACGATTTCAGAAGTTTAATAAATCTCAGATTATGAACGTCTAAAGTATATACAAGATCTGCGATCGCCCTTAAAAAGGGGGACTTTGAATCCGGTTCCCCCCTTTTTAAGGGGGACTAGGGGGGATCAATCAATGCTATAATAACCACTATTTATCAGCAGGTAAGATAAGGGTGAATTTATTAGTCCATCGTTATCAAATTGTGCGATCGCTTGCTTCTGGTGGATTTGGTGAAACTTTTCTAGCTAAAGATACCCAATTACCAGATCATCCTTGGTGTGTTGTCAAGCAACTTAAACCCCAATCTGATCCCCAATCTTGGCAAATAGCAACGCGTTTATTTGATACAGAAGCAAGAAGTCTTTATCAATTGGGAAAACACGCTCAAATCCCCCAATTATTTGCCCATTTTTCTGAAAATAATCAATTTTATCTCGTTCAAGAATATATTGAGGGACATCCTTTAGGTGAGGAAATTATACTAGGGAAACAATGGGAAGAAATAGCAGTAATTGAATTTTTAGAAGATGTATTATCAACTTTAGCTTTTGTACATCAGCATAACGTTATTCATCGGGATATTAAACCTGATAACTTAATTAGACGCAAACGAGATAATAAAATTATTTTAATTGATTTTGGTGCGGTAAAACAGATTATTAATTTAAGTAATCCTCAAAACCAACCTAAGACAATTGGAATAGGAACACCAGGATATATGTCAAATGAACAAAATCTAGGAAAACCTACCTTTAGCAGTGATATTTATTCTGTGGGAATGATTGCTATTCAGATGTTAACGGGATATTATCCTACCCAATTAGTTGATAGTCAAACAGGAGAAATACATTGGCAAAATAAAGTCAAAACAACACCTAAATTTACTGATATTTTAGTTAAAATGAGTCATCCAGATTTTCAACAACGCTATCCCTCAGCTACAGAAGCTTTGCAAGCAATTCAAGGTTTACAGGGAGTCTCCCCTACCATTGCGCCAACAGTTTCTATGTCTCATTCTTCATCTATACAAAATAAAGGGGGTAAAATTGCCGTTATTCCCCTAATTTTAATGTTACTTTTAGGAGGAGTAATTGGTATTGGGGTGATCAATTTATCTGAGAGACAACAAAACAATGAGACACAACATCAACCTGCTTTTTAAGCTATAAAGGTAATAGGAACAAGTTTAACAGGAGTAAGTAAGATTTATGAAGCGTCATACTTCGGGAATAGCAGTCTCACTTTTATTTGGTTTGCTAATGCTGACCTCAGGATGTCAAGGAAATTCTAATGCTGCAACAAAATCTAAGTTTTTTTGTGGAAATGCTCAATATTTAGGTAAAAATGTGCCAGCTACTATTGTCCATAATCCAAATTCAGACAGAGATTTTACTATAATTATTTGGAAACCAGATAATTATTATTTTGGTAATCAATGGAATCCTCGAAAACGATGTGATCAAGTTTCTAGACGATTCCAAGATATTTATGATCGGGATGGACTACAGTATGTCACGGCTACGGTAGCAACTTGGATTAATGATCGAGAAGTTCCCGTTGTCTGTGGAGTAAAATCCAAAAGTGCTACTTGTGATCAAGATGATTTACTCTTTACTTTGGAAACTAAGGATGAGCCTTATGCAGTATTAGATGATCTTATGGAAATTCGTCAAGCACCTGATAACAATACACCCTTAACTAGAGGAGTAAATGATTCTAAAAATTCTGGTAAAAAGCAGCAAGTTTTTTATGATTTATCTGAGGTTTTGAAAGTAGAAAAATCCCCAAAACAGCCATCTAATCCAAACAATGGTGCAGCGTTTTAGACTCAAAAAACAAAATTTTATCTGATCATATTAATATGATCAGATAAAATTTTGTCTGAATCATTATCTAAATTATCATGCTCTATATATACAATTGAAGTAATTCTCTGGAGGTAATCATGAAACTATCTCAATTAGCGACTACCGTAATTATTGCTCTAACGTCAAGTCTCTTTAATCCTTTTCATTATGGCAATTTCAATCGTTTAGGTATTTCCTCAGTTTTAGCAGCAGATTTTTATGTAAATAATCCAGATCGTCCTATCAATGGTAAGCCTCTAACTTTAGAAAAAGCCTATTATTTAGTTTTTCTTCCTCAAAATTTAGTGCAGTATGGTAATACTCTTTCGGAAGCGGATAAAAAAGCTATTATTGAAGATATGCCAAAAATTCAGGAATTTTTAGAAAAAAATGACGGAAAAATTGAATGGGATAAAATATGCACAGTTTATCAAATTGCTGAAGATTGGAAAAGAGCAATTAATGCTTGTAAGAAGGAATTAGAATCTCAACAATCTAATATAGAACAAGGACAAGTTCTAGGAGAGTTAGGAATAAATGATCCTTTTACTCAACTTGCTGAAGCCTACATAGGTGCTGGAGAATATGACAATGCAATTAATTATTTAAACAAAGGTCTTGAATTTTCTAAAGTTGGTCATCTATTGGGATTACCAAAAGAAACAAATTTTAAATTTTCATATTTATTATCAATGCGTCTAGGAACAATTTATTTGAAGCTAGGGAACTATCAAGAGTCAATTAAATATTTCCAACAGGCATTAGATAATGTATCATCAAACCAACAAGCATTTATGTGTGAAACCTGTCAAACGAGTGAATTTCATGGGATAGTATCTTCAATACATGAAGGGATAGCATTTGCTTTACTTTGGCAGGGAAATTTGCAGGAAGCAGAAAAGTCATTTACAGAAGCAATGAAAAATGATGAAATCTCTTGGGAACAAACAGTTAGCTTTTTAAAACCACCGTACATTGAGGGAGGTATGACAGAGGGAAATTTAGTTAATGAAGTTTCTTCATACCCTTATGGATTACAAGAATTAAAAGTTAAACAAGGTAAATACAATGAAGCTCTAGAGTTGGCAGAAATGGGAAGAACTCGCATTCTTTCCTATTTAATCTCTAAATCAAATGATACATCTATAACTATTTCAGAAATTCAGCAACTTGCCAGAAAGAAAAATGCGACGATAGTTAAATATTCTTGGCTTGAGAGTCCTAAAATTTATATCTGGGTAATTCAACCTAGTGGTGAAATTCATTTTTCTCAAGTTGATCTTTCTCAACCATCAATTAACCCTCAACAAACTCAAGGACATTCATTCGCAAGAGGAATTAGTCTCAATTCTAATTCTTATATTAATTCTAAATTGTTGATTCCTTTGGGAATTTTACTTATAGGAATTTCCTTAAGTTACTTCTTATTACGTCATCGTAAACCCTTAATAATTGTAGGAATTGTAGCTAGTGGTTTAACATCTTCTTTCTTATTCTTTCAACAAAATCAAACCCCTTCCTTGAATATTGACAATAAAAGTTTAGTCCAACTCACTAAACAAACTTTTGCAACTGTCAGAAGTAATAATCGAGATACCCTATCTAATGCTGTGACAGCAAAAACCTGTCAAGATCAAAACCAATGCTTAGACAGATTATCTCAGATTCTTATTGCTCCTATTGCCAAATTTTTACCTAAAAATCCAGAAGAATCCGTTATTTTTATCCCTGATAGAGAACTCTTTAGAGTTCCTTTTGCTGCTTTAAAAACTGCTGATGGAAAATATATAATAGAAAAGCATCCAATCCAAATTTCTCCCTCTATTCAAACCCTACAACTAATTGATCAAGAATCTAGTAACAATACCCTAAATCTTACCTCAAATGCTCTAATTGTTGGGAATCCTACCATGCCTAAAATGGAAAATGGTCAACAACTTCCTGCTTTACCCGGAACAGAAAAAGAAGCACAAGTTATCTCTAATTTTTTAGGAACTCAACCCCTAATTGGTGAACAAGCGAATATACAAAATGTCACCGGACAAATGCCTAATGCTGATATTATTCACTTAGCAACTCATGGTAATGATCAAGCTATCGCTCTAGCCCCTTCTAACGGACAATCTGGCTTTTTAGGTGACGAAATCTATGGGATGGACTTACGCGCTAATTTAGTTGTTTTAAGTGCTTGTGATACAGGATTAGGAGATATTACCAGTGATGGAGTTGTAGGTATAGCAAGACCTTTTATGGCAGCAGGAGTCAAAAGTGTAGTTGCTTCTTTATGGTCTGTTCCCGATGCAGCAACTTCTGATTTAATGATCGAATTTTACAACAATCTTAAAACTAAACCCAATAAAGCCCAAGCTTTACAACAAGCAATGTTAACTATTATGAAACAACACCCTGAACCCGTTAACTGGGCTGGATTTATATTAGTTGGAGAAGCAGAGTAAGCGATTACTGGAAGGTGTCCTATGGGTTTTGCCTGAATGGGTTATGATTGGTGCGATCGCTGTTATTTCTGTCTGGGGTTTCTCCAAACGCAATGTTTTAGATCTGGTACAAAAAGAAGATTAACACAAATTGTATAGTGCGATGCCGAAGGCACTGCGTAGCAGTACGCCGATCTTGTCGGTTGGGTTGAGGCAACGAAACCCAACACTACCTTTTCCTATCTTTCACTTAATCGGACAACGCAAAGGCATCGGTATCGCCGCCGCCGAACCTCTCTATGTGGTCAAACTTGATCCCGTCATGAATCGGGTTATCGTCGGTAATCGCGAAAGTGCCGTTAGTGCCGCTTGTCTTGTCGGACGGATGAACTGGGTTTCTATTGCCGAACCTACCACCCCTATCCGCGCTCAAGTACAGGTACGTTATCGTTCTCCGGCTGTTCCTGTCAATGTTATTCCCCTAGAAAATAATCAAGTGAAGCTGGTTTTCGATGAACCACAATTTAGCATCACCCCGGGCCAGGCAGCTGTGATTTATGAAGGGGAAATCGTCCTCGGTGGGGGGATTATCTCAGGAGCAACTCCCAATGGAGAGCCACCAATTCACAGAATAACCTGATTATGGTTCGCAGGTCATTCTGCCAATTAGGGACTCTCCCCAGCAGATTTAGCTAAAAATTAACGACGGGGTACAGAAGCCTCGATGTTAATATTCATAGCGGAGACTCTTGGTACAGGATTGCCTTTGGCGCTACCGAGACCCCGGGCCATAGCCAAGAAGCTGGAAGGATCGCCGGCTTTGGGTTTTTGCTCTTGGGGAACATAGCGACGGACAGCATTCTGCCAAACGATTTGAGGGAAGCCCAAAATACCACGATAGTAGCCATCGTAGCGAGGGGAGGTGATGTTGAATGGACGTTCACCGATGTCGCGGCTGGCCAGGGTGCGACGACGTTGGTAGGGAACGGTATCATAACCAAAGCTTTGCAGATACTCGTCACTGTTGAGAAGTTGATCGACAAAACCTTGAATCCCTTTGGTGGCAACGACAATCGACCAAGCAATTTTTTCTCTTTCGCTATAGACATCGCGACCGAGAACTCTTTGTACTACCTGTTCGACAAAGCGATAGTTGCTGTTTTTCTCGTAGAAGCTGTTATAGAAGGTTTTCGATAACAGTAAACCACGAATGAAATCCCGCACCGATAATTGTCCATTGCGTAATTGGGATTCGAGGAAAGGTTCCCGATCCCATTTAAAGGCATGGAAGAAAATCTGACGGTAAGCGGCTTCGATTAAATCGTCCAGGTCGGTAGGGGAGAGGACATTTTCCGTCGTGTAAACTCTCGGTTTTTCGTCTCCACCGACATCATAACCAGCTACCCGCACGTTTTGGGACTTGGGGGCGTAATTTAAAAGAGGAATGGCCAAGGGTAAACCTCCGTATCCTTAGAAATGCTTAAAAAACTTTCCTCCTAATGATAAGGGAGTAAGTGCCAACTAGAAAAGAAATATTAAAAATTCTTACAATTGTTAAGAAAACTCGTTTACCATCCGGGGTGTTGGGGGTTGGGGTTTTAGGGTGTTGGGGTGTTGGGGTGGTCACTGCGTGCGCGTTGCGGGGGGTGTTGGGGTATTAGTTGAATTTCCCCATTTCCCCATTTCCCCATTTCCCCATTTCCCCATTTCCCCATCTCCCTGTCTCCTAAATTTACCAGCCACTAATCGAATAGGATGAAGGTTCGGGGGAATCACTAGAGACTGACTCCGATGACTGATTGCGGGATTCAGCACAGAAAGTGGCCGTATTAAAACCGCCAAAACGTTGAACTGTGCTAGTGCGGAGACGTAAATCGGCATCGGCAAACCAAAAACGCTCGATCGAGGTCATAGTTTCGTATTCTGTAATTAAGACTAAACCTTCCTGTTCATCAATGTGATAACGGCCCGCCACGGGAACGATTTCCGCATAACCTCGCTCCCGCAACAGAACACCAGCTTGGGGATTATTTTCATCGGGAATTAGCGCAAAAACGGTGGTTCCTTGATGATTTTCGTCTTCTTTGTCCCACTGCATCGAACCATCCCAACTGACAAAGGCACCCCCCACAGTCTTAGCGGGATCGACTTCGTGCATTTCACAGATAGCGATAATTTTCGGGTTATCGGCGCTTAAAGCTTCCACATAAATCTCGGAATCGCCAGTTTCTGAGCGTCGAAAGGGTAAATGATGGGTGGTGCGCTGAGATTTCCACTGTCCCGCACTTTTCTGAAAAAAGGTCATCCCGTCCATAGTTTTTATCCTCTATTTTTTCCATCTATTTTAACGCCATCGTCGTTTTCTGTAATCCTTGTCTCCCTCTCTCTCTCATTCATCCCCAAAATAATCATGATCAATTCTCTTGATTTCATAGATTTTTTGGGTCGATACACCTAAATTATAAGTAGGGAGGCACAATTATTTGTAGGATGGGTTAGCGGTAGCGTAAACTAGGCGGGCGTTGGGTTTCATGCTTCAACCCAACCTAC
>NZ_JAPZSR010000477.1:0-10702 GCF_027531875.1 Microcystis sp. LE19-84.1B
ATAGGTTTTGATGCCATTTTTGGTGCTTTACTGTTTCTCAAATGCCTTTTTTCGCTCCTTATGTTTATTTTTATGCTCACTTTGATTTTTTCTCTCCGTAATTTCTCTCTGTGACAGCTTAGGGTGCGGAATGTGGGATAACAGCTATGAGTCATACTAAATCCGTTGAGTTGAGTATAGGCTACTTATAAGGACAGGCAAAGGCAAAAGGGTGAATAAATAATCAGTTTTTAATAACCAGATTTAGTATCAGTAGTAGTAGGGTGCGCCATTCGATAGCGTAACGCACCAAATAAATTAATGATAGATAGATAGGTGCGTTACGACGGATTGTTAGATTCAAGTTTAAGCAAAGATTGTCGCCGTCTAACGCACCCTACATTCTACTTTTTTGAAATCAAAAAGTGGCGGCCTTTGGAGGGATCGGGGGGGAGAATTAGGCACTTTTTCCCTGAAACTTAGGTAATTGACCACTTGAAAATGGGTAAAACCCCACACCCCACACCCCACACCCCCCCGATGTCGGGGGGGTTGGGGGGGGTCACACCCTACCCCCACGAAAAACTTTTTGCCGCAAACCCTAAATAGGTTAGGGAAGTGACTTTCAGTTAATGATGCTAAAAATGAACAATAATCTAAAATCAAGCCGATAATGACTAAATGCAACCGACGGAAGCCCAACTTAGAAAACTCTATCACCTAATTTCAATAAAGTCCGAAAACTATGGACGGGTAGGTTCTTTATGGGAGGAGAGGTCGGCGATGACCTTCTCGACCCCTAACTATCAGTTAACGATTTTTAAAAGCTTCGATCGCTGCCGGCAAAGTATAGTAAATTCTCTCCTCGCTAATTTTATCTAACAAGCGAGAACGTTGCAATTGTAAGTACAGATCGTGTTTAACCCTAGCGAGGGCGAAAACTATACCCTGTCTTGATAATTCCGCTGCTAGTTCCTCAAGAATCTCCACGGCTGTACTATCTAATTCCCCAAGAACCTCCGTATTCAAGACAAACCATTCTACCGGTTTTGTCTCCCGGGCAATGGCACTGAGAGCGCGACGTTTAAAGTCGGCCGCATTAGCAAAAAATAAGGGGGCATCGTAACGATAGATAACTAACCCCGGTATTGTTTGCGCTTCTGGCCAATCCTGGAGCGCGTGTAAACCCATCACCCCCGGAACCGTACCCAAGACCGCATCATCAGGCCGGGTAATGCGGGCCAATAAATCGATAACCGAGAGACCGATGGCGATGGCAACCCCGCTTAAAATCCCCGTGGTTAGCACCCCCACCATGGTCAGGACAGCGAGATTAAACTCACTATTGCGAAAGCTTTTTAGTCGTTTAGCGCCGGCAATATCCACCAGTTTACAGGCCGCATAAATCACCAGCGCACCCAAAGCGGCCTTGGGAAAGAGTGCCAGTAGCGGACCGAGGGAGAAAATGACCGCCACCACCACCACTGCCACCACCAGGGAGTAAATCTGACTTTTACTACCCACCGAATCGCCCACCGCAGTGCGACTGGCGCTGCTGCTGATGGGAAATCCCTGACAAAAACCCGCCGCCAGATTCCCCAGTCCCAGGGCTAAAAATTCTTGATTGGCATCGATTTCTTGGTTATGGCGTGCGGCGAAGGCTCTAGCGGTCAAGACGTTATCGGAATAGCCCACCAGGGCAATGCCGACGGCTGCGGTGACTAGGGGTAGTAATTGGGAAAAATCTAGGGTTGGTAAGCCAAAATTGGGCAAAGTCTTGCTAATTTTCCCCACTACTGCCACCCCCTCCCCATCGAGATGGAGGGTGGCGACGGCGAGGGTTCCCAGTAAAACCGCCAGCAAGGGACCAGGTGCTTTGGGAAAATATTTTTGGATGACAAATAGAAATAGTAGCAAAAATACAGCTAGGCTAAGGGTTGGCCAGTGCCATTGGTTTATTCCCCAGAAAAAAGCTAAAATTTCTTTAAAAACCGTATTTTCACGGATTGACAAACCACTAATTTTACCCAGTTGTCCCGCAATCATGATCACCGCCACTCCCGCCATATAACCGATCAGGATCGGTTTGGAGAGTAAATTAGCTAGAAATCCCAAGCGGGCGATATAAGCGACAAAACAGACTAAACCGACCATTAGGGCTAAAAAAGCCGCTAAACTGCCGTAATTTTCTCCTTGAAGGCTCACTATCGGTGCGATCGCTGCCGCCGTCATCACTGCCGTGGTCGATTCCGGTCCGAGGGATAGTTGCGGTGAGGAGCCGAAAAGGGCGTAAACTAGGGCAGCCGGCACGAGAGTCCACAATCCCACCACCGGCTCGACCCCGGCCAGGTCGCCGTAGGCCATACACTGGGGAATAGCGTAGGCCGCCACGGTGACACCGGCGAGGATATCTCGGCCCAGCCACTGCCATTGATAGGAGCGCAGGTTTTTTGTCCCGGGTAAATCAGGAAAATCGACTCGTCGGGAGTTTTTACTCATAGTTTCTCTCTTAACGGCGACTTAACCTAATTTTAACGGAAGAATTGGCTAGGAAAGGCCTTTAGGCTGAGATATTTTCTGTCAGCAGGATATTTATGCCATGTTAGTCACAATTTTAGTTAAACTGGCTAAATATACTCGGAAATATCCTCTTGACAATCATCGGCTAAGTATGATAGGGCGCGGAAACGTAAACCGACTAATTGTTCGTAGAGAGGATTTAACTTGCACAGAGGCGGAATATGGACTAATTTATGACCAAAAAGCACGATATCGCGTTCAAAAGGACATTGAGGCGGCACCATTTTGCAGATAAACCGGGCCAGGCGCGGATCGTGCATTTCTACCCCATCTAACCAATCTTTGAGGGGATGCAGCAGATCTGGGTGGGGATGTTCGGCACTGATAAACTCGGATTTCTGCGCTTCCGTGGTAATTTCGGGAATTTCACAGACAGTATGTTCTAAAGCTGACAAGGCCTCGATTTCTAACCCGAAAGCATCCCGATAACTATGCAGTAATGCCGCTTCTGCGGGGGAATAAATGCCATCGGCGATCGCCACCATGACCGCCGTGCGGAGGAAGTTTTCTGATATTTTGGGGTCATGACCGAAACTTGCGGCCAATTCTTCGGGACTAATCGATTGATAGAGAACGTGGTCGTCATCTAATTCTAATTCGTGAGCGAAACGGGCGATCGATTCCTGTTCGCTGGTGCTATAATCCCCATCACACCAAGCAATTGTCAGTAATCCCCGTAACCAGTCCCTAACTTGTTCGTTAGTGTAGCGGTATTGAACAGAGCTAACCATAGGTATTGCTAAAACTGATTTCTAGTTTCTCAATTTAATTCTACCCATCGCCCCCGGATTCTAGTGGCCCCCGTTCACATCATGTAACCATTGCAACTATCCTTATGGTCAGCTAGGAAGTTTTCGTTTTTCATCTGGCATAATCGGGCAATTTTCGCCCCTAGGAGCAGGGGTAAGGGTTGGCGCTGCTTGTCCCTTCCCCACCCGCGTCAGTCCTAGTGAAAAGGCGGATTCCTGGGATTAACGTCCAATACCGAGGTAACGGAAACCAGCTGCTGTCACCACCGCGGGATCGAGGAAATTGCGACCATCAATTAACACGGGTTCGCGCATGGTTTTAACCATTTTGCCGTAGTCAAGACGGAGGAATTCTTGCCATTCCGTCACCACCACCAAAGCGTCACAACCATCAGCCAATCTTTCTGGATCCGATTCGATAATCACACCACTGAGACCGTGACTTAAACCACTTTGGGAAACGATCGGATCATAGGCTTTTACCTTAGCACCTAAACGATTTAACTGTTCGATCATGGTTAAAGCCGGAGCATCGCGCATATCATCGGTATCGGGTTTAAAAGTTAATCCCAACAAACCGACGGTTTTACCCTTGAGGATTTTTAATTCCTGTTGGAGTTTTTCGATCGCAATTGTCCGTTGACGTTTGTTAACATTGATAGCGGCGTTAAGTAATTCCGTTTCGTAACCGTAGTCTTCTGCGGTATGCACCAAAGCTGACACATCTTTGGGGAAACAGGAACCCCCCCAACCGATCCCGGCCGAGAGAAACTTGCTGCCGATACGGGAATCTAAACCGATACCTTTAGCCACTTGGGTGACATCGGCCCCGACGCGATCGCAGATGTTAGCTACTTCGTTAATAAAGCTAATTTTGGTGGCTAGGAAGGCATTAGCGGCGTATTTAATCATTTCCGCCGAACTGAGATCCGTAACGACTACGGGAACGGGAGGCAAGGAGGTATCTTCAGAGAATTGACGTTCAACCAAAGGCGCGTACAATTGCTTCATCATTTCGATGGCTTTCGGGTTATTACTGCCTAAAACAATGCGATCGGGGTTAAAAGTATCATAAACTGCCGAACCTTCCCGTAAAAATTCGGGATTGCTGACCACATCGAAATCCGCTTCAATGCGTTCTAGTGTACTAATACTTCCAGCAGCCACGAGATTTTTTTGTCTCTCGGCCACGCCATCGAGGACGATCATCCGTACCCAATCGCCAGAACCGATGGGAACGGTAGATTTATTGACGATTACTTTATAACCACCGTTGAGATGGGCCCCAATACCCCGGGCCACCGCTTCCACATAACGGGTGTCACTTTCCCCCGTCGGTAGTGCGGGTGTACCAACGGCGATAAAGAGGATTTCGCCGTGTTTAACTCCCGCTTCTAGATCCGTGGAAAATTCCAGATTGCCGGAGGCTGCCGAAGACTGCATTAATTCCGATAACCCCGGTTCATAGATGGGGGATTGTCCCGATTTCATCAATTTGACTTTTTCTTCATTGTTATCAATACAGATAACATGATGGCCGATATGTGCTAGGCAAACCCCAGTGACTAAACCCACATAACCCGTTCCGATAACACAAACACGCATGATAATCACTCCAGTGACAATTAAGTTAAATTTATTGATTAGGGATTAGCTTAGACGAGAACGGAAATCCTCGATCGTCATTTTTAAACCCTGATTTAGAGGAATAGTTGGACTCCAATCCAGATAGGTTTTAGCACGAGTGATATCCGGTTGTCGTTGCTTGGGATCATCTTCCGGCAGTGGTTGATAGACCAATTCGGCCTCGGGATTAATCATGCCTTGGATCACTTGCGCTAATTCCAGAATTGTGTATTCATCGGGATTGCCGAGATTAACCGGCCCGATAAAGTCCCCATTCATCAAACGCATTAACCCTTCCACCAGGTCAGAAACATAGCAAAAACTGCGGGTTTGGGAACCTTCACCATAAACCGTCAGGGGTTCACCGCGCAAAGCTTGCACGACGAAATTACTCACCACTCGACCATCGTTTTCCAGCATTCGCGGGCCGTAGGTGTTGAAAATCCGGGCCACCCGGATATCGACTTTATGCTCCCGATAATACTCAAAAGCCAAGGTTTCCGCCACCCGTTTACCCTCGTCATAACAGGAACGCGGTCCGATGCAGTTGACATTGCCTCGATATTCTTCCGTTTGCGGATGCACATCGGGATCGCCATAGACTTCCGAGGTGGAAGCGAGCAAAAATCGCGCTTTTACCCGTTTAGCTAACCCCAGCATATACATAGTCCCTAAAACATTGGTTTTAATCGTTTTTACGGGGTTATATTGATAGTGGATTGGGGAAGCAGGACAGGCCAGGTGATAAATCTGATCGACTTCTAGACGGATCGGCTCGGTGATATCGTGACGAATTAGCTCAAAATAAGGATTTCCTAGCCATTTAACGATATTTCTGCGCGTCCCTGTGTAGAAGTTATCCAGACAGACCACTTCATGACCCTGTTCCATCAAGCGATCGATTAGATGGGAACCGATAAAACCCGCACCACCCGTAACTAGGATTCTCATGTAATCGAAAAGTAAACATATAAAATTATTCTTAAAATACCCTTACGCTGGCTTTTTGGCAAATATTTTTTTGAGGAGGTGTTAAGTATCAGTTATCAGTTATCAGTTATCAGCGATCGCCGATGCCAGGCTAATGGCTGAATAGACCTCCTGCAAAAGTAAGTTATCGAGGCGCTATCGGGTCAAAATATCTTAAAAACCAGATAAATTTGACATAATCTTAGGTTTTATGGATAAAATAGTTGTCTCTTGTCTTTTTTACCCTCCTGTTTTCCATTCTACTATCGACCATCTCCCCACCTAACGGAAGATTTTTGATTTTTGCAGGAGAGCTAATAATGGCTCGGTAATCCTTAAAATGGAAATAACACGCAAATTTGAGGCTAGATTATGACCAGTGGCGAGCAAAATAAGCTATTTATCCTGATTGATGGGCATTCTTTGGCTTTTCGTGCCTATTATGCCTTTGCTAAGTCTCGTTCTGGCCCTCTGCGTACTTCTAGCGGTATTCCCACCAGTGTTTGCTTTGGGTTTTTAAATTCTCTGATGCAGTTACTAGAAACTCAAAAACCCACTTATTTAGCGGTCGCTTTTGATTTAGCCGCTCCTTCTTTTCGCCATGAAGCTGATGTCAATTATAAGGCTAATCGGCAAGAAACTCCTGAAGAATTTCGCCCCGATTTAACTAATCTGCAAAGTCTCTTGGCAGCGATGAATATTCCTATTGTGACTTCCCCTGGTTATGAAGCAGATGATGTTTTAGGAACTTTGGCAAAACAAGCTGGCGATAATGGTTATACAGTCAAGATTTTAACAGGCGATCGAGATTTATTTCAATTGGTAGATGAGGAGAAAAAAACCACGGTTCTCTATCTGGATATTAATGCAGTCAAAAGTACATCGGGACAGGGTTATACAGAATTTAATTCCCAAGCTGTCACGGAAAAGTTAGGGGTGACACCAAAACAGGTAGTAGATTTTAAAGCTCTTTGCGGTGACAAGTCTGATAATATCCCCGGAGTGCGCGGAATTGGCGAAAAAACAGCGATAGATTTATTAAAAAAATACGATAACTTAGACGATATCTATACCAATCTGGAATCGATCAAGGGAATGGTAAAAACTAAATTATTAGAGGGGAAACCCGCCGCCGAAAGTTCTCGCTATTTAGCCAAAATTGCCCTTGATGCCCCCGTTAGCCTCGATGAGGAGAAATTTCGTCTCCGAGGTTTTGATCGGCGTTTAGTTAAACCTTTATTGGCAAGATTGGAGTTAAAGAAAATTCTCCAGAAACTCGATCAAATTCAACAGCAGCTAGGTGGCACTCCTCCCCTAGAATTAACTAGCGATGCTGATTCTAATCAATTGTCTCTGTTTGATTTACCCCCTGTTTCTCCACCGGTTCTAATTGCTCCCGACATTATTGATACTATTCCTAAGTTAGATGCTTTACTGGCAAAATTAACAACTTTTACTAATCCACATTTTCCCGTCGCTTGGGACACTGAAACCACGGATTTAAATCCTCGTATAGCCAAATTAGTTGGCATCGGTTGCTGTTGGGGAAAAGAATTAAATTCTCTGGCCTATATTCCTATCGGCCACCAGAGCGGTGATAATTTAAATCTAGAGATAGTTCTTGAAAAATTACGCCCAATTTTAGCCAGTGATAATTATCCGAAAGTCTTCCAGAATGCGAAATTTGATATTGATGTTTTTTATCATCAAGGAATTACCGTTAAAGGTCTAGTTTTTGATACTATGGTGGCTAGTTATGTCCTCCATCCCGAACTAACTCATAATCTCGAAGATTTATGCGATCGCTATTTGGACGGTATCACTTCCCTTAGTTATAAAAGTCTCGGTATTCCTGGGGGAAAAACCATCGCTGATTTAGATATTGGCACTACTGCCAACTACTGTGGATTAGATGCCTACGCTACCTATTTACTTCGAGAAAAATTACAGTCAGAGTTAACTAAAATTCCCTCTTTATATCAATTATTCTCAGAAGTAGAATCTCCCCTCATCATGGTGCTGTGGCAGATGGAAAATTATGGGATAAAAATTAATGTCAATTATCTAAAAAACTTGTCCCAGCAACTAGAAAGAGACTTAGCAGACATAGAAAAAAAAGCTTATGAATCTATCGGAGAAACTTTTAATCTTGGCTCTCCTAAACAGTTAAGTGAAATCCTCTTTAATCGATTGGGACTCAATCGCAAAAAATCCAGAAAAACTAAAACAGGTTACTCTACCGATCAAAGTGTTTTAGAGAAACTACAAGGGGATCATCCCCTAATTGATTATATCCTTGAACATCGCACCTTATCCAAATTAAAATCCACCTATGTGGATGCTTTACCGAAATTAGCCGAACCAAAAACCGCACGAGTGCATACGGATTTTAATCAAACCATCACCAGCACCGGACGCTTATCATCCTCCAATCCTAACCTGCAAAATATCCCCGTTCGCAGTGAATTTTCTCGGCGAATTCGTCAAGCTTTTATCCCCGAAGATGGGTACTTATTAGTGTCAGCGGACTACTCACAAATCGAGTTAAGAATTCTGGCTCATCTCAGTCAAGAACCAGTTTTATTAGAAGCGTATCGTAGTAATCAAGATGTTCATAAAGTCACCGCTCAATTGCTCTTTGATAAAGGGGAAATTACCCCAGAAGAACGCAGTTTAGGGAAAACCATTAACTTCGGGGTTATTTATGGCATGGGAGCGCAAAAATTCGCCCGTGAATCGAAATTAACCGTAGAACAGGGCAGAAAATTTATTGAAAAATATCATCAACGTTATGCCCAAGTATTTGAGTATTTAGAGAATAGCAAAAAACAAGCAATTGCTCAGGGATATGTAGAAACAATTTTGGGTAGAAGACGTTATTTTAACTTTGATAATCCCCTCTTAAAAAGACTGCGAGGACTGTCCTTACATGACATCGATTTAGATAGCCTCAAACTCAACAACGAGGAGGCACAATTATTAAGATCGGCTGCTAATGCGCCCATTCAGGGTTCCAGTGCTGATATTATTAAAGTAGCGATGGTAAAATTGGCCGAGGTACTGCAAAATTATCGAGCGAGATTACTGCTGCAAGTCCATGATGAATTAGTCTTGGAAGTACCGAGGGAAGAATGGCCATCCCTAGAGTCAAAAATCAAGACGACTATGGAAGAAGCTGTCTCCTTGACAGTCCCTCTCTTGGTAGAAATAAAAGCCGGTGACAATTGGATGGAAACCAAATAAAACTATGATCGAAAACAGACAATTTTTAACCCCAGAAGAATCCGCGGATGTGGACGCTGCCCTCTTGACTTCTCCCGAAAAATTCCTGACTCGTTTAACGATTTCTTCCCTACGCTTACTAAAAATAATCGCCGAAGATACGGGAGTAACCCTAGAAGAACTAACCCATAAACAGGTAATCCAATGGCTAGAAAAAGATAGTAAACTGCGTCGGGAACAGGGGATCGAAGCGGCAGTGCTGAAATGGTAAATAAACTCTTAAAAAATAAGCTACCCCTGACAATTTATGCTAGTCTTTAGCTATAAAGTTACTGGAGTTACAACAATGACAATTACCCTAAAAGTGCCTAGTATTGCCTGTGAAGGTTGCGCTAATACCATTACTAAAGCGATTAATAATCAGCAACCGGCAGCCCAAATATCGGTGGATGTAGCCAATAAAATCGTCACCGTAGAAACCACCGCATCCCCCGCAGAAATTGCCCAATGGATCAGCGAAGTCGGCCATACTGTTGAGTCTGGAAGTGAGGGTTGACATCCTTCCCCGTTAAAAATATACCTCTGTAAAAATCAAGGGTAGTTCTATTTTTGTGTTGATCAGATTAGTTTGACTCCCAAGCTTTCTAGTTGTTGGTTTATCGAAAAGGAGCGATTACGATTAGAGGTACAAGGAACAACCATTACATCATCTAAAATTTGATTAATATCATTAGCTGATACGATAACAGCAGGACGAAGCTTAAACTGTTGAAATTGACTGGATGGCATGGGTACTTGACACAATACTACATCACCCTTTTGTAATTTCATCGGCAAAAATCTCGTCGTAGATGTCATGATCAGAACTAACCCATTCTTGATAAGCTTGAGAGGTAATTTGTTCAGTAAAGTTAAGTGTATTTGGGTTGTTATTTTGTAAATTTACTGCTAACTCTAACAATGGTTCTAATTGTTCATCAGAGAGATTTTGTGTTACTAAAGATAGTTTTTGTTTAATATTCATAGGTGGTTAGTCCAATTAATAGCTGTTACAATTATAATCTGTTTACTGTTGTTCATAGTCTTTAATAATGCTTTGAATATCCTTTACCGCCATATCAACTTGTTGAGATTTCGTCTAAATAGTGGCTCTTCGGGAATTGTTATGCAAATAATTAACTTAAAATAAAATTCGATGAGAGTACCTAGTCTCAAAAATAGCTGAAATCTATACAGGGAAAGACTTAAGGCACAAACTGGTTAATGCCAAAAGATAGACAATTGAGTTAAGATTTGATATAATGGCCAAAAACCAGAGTATTTTACTTATGATACTTGACAAATTTTTGAACCTAGAAGGAACCTCTATTCAAGGCTATCTACACCTAGAAAATATCGGTATAGTTTGCCGAATCGAATCGAAAAATAAAAAAGCAATCTGTCCTCGTTGTGGGTTAGAGAGCGATAAACTACACCAAAATCATCGACATTTAGTCAAAGATTTACCAATCTCAGGACAACCAGTGTACTTACAAGTTAATCGTCGTCAATTTAAGTGCGATAATTGTCGAAAACCC
>NZ_JAPZSR010000193.1:0-25382 GCF_027531875.1 Microcystis sp. LE19-84.1B
ATTACAAGTGTATTGACCTTGAGTTCCCTTGCCTAGTTTGGTATCGATGTGATACTAAACGTCGGGACATATAAACAGTTATAAGGTTGGTCAGGGTTGACCTGTTAGATTCAGTCAGGGGACTGAAGACCTTACTAGGCGGTTATTTCAGGTATTTCAACCTTATTTCATGCCTAAACGTTTCGCACCTTTAGCTTCATTGTACCTGAAGCACCAACAATAAACTCAATTGGGACACCATCAACCTCTGAAGATAGACCAACACCAGCTTTCTGAGACATTGTAATCTCTATTTCATCAACACCATTTTCTTTTCCTGCTCGAATAATGTCAATCGCTACTTTTCTTTATTCTGCAATCTCTTTTTCGTTAGTACCTGATGCAAGAAGGGAAATACCGTCCAAAACAAGTGCTACAAGCAAACTATTCTGCGCCAAGAAGGTAAGCGCTTTAAGCCGTTTTTCTGGCGTTGTGATGTCAAACTCGTTGGATTCACTCATACTCATTGGCTGGGTTCTATATAGCTAAGTAGTCGTGCAAAATTAATTTCCTAGTGAAGATAGGCAAGAGGCAAGGGGCAAGAGGCAAGAGCGGGGTTAGATATGTGTAATTAATTTTGCTTAGGTACTTATCGATTAACGAAGTGTTGGAATACAAACACAGATTCAAGCATCTAACAGATAAGCCTGATGTACAGACCTAACCCAGAGCGGCATAACGTTCTAGTTAGACGACACTTACTTTGCGGATTTCTACGCTGCCTTCTTCAAATACTTGAACTGTGAGTTGATAGCCTTCCATTAATGACATTCCAACTAGAGGTTCGGAATCAGCTTCATCAATTGGTATGGTTAAATAATCTCCGTCCCAAATTACGACGGCTTCATAAACATTAAAAACGCATTCGCTACCATCACCAAGAATAGCGCGTCCTCGTCTTTTCCATTTCAGGTTTAGCTGATCGATTAGGTCTGGTGGCAATGAAAGCCAACCATTAAAACCTGTATCAACGATCGCATCTTGCGCGTAAATATTTCCTTCAGAGTCACATATCGAAAGTGAAATAATCGCCTCAAAATCCGCGTTAACGATTCCTGCGATCATACTAATCTCTTTGTACGTCCACCAAATCGGCGAACATAGCGAGAACCGACTCGAACAATCCAGATTTGAGCATCTGGGTGACGGGCTTCGAGTCTATTGCAAGCAAGTATTTCACGCGCATCAATTTCAAAGTCGCCAGTTTCAAGGTCAATTGCTACAATTTTGCCCTGATTACCCAATTCGACTTGTGGACGTATTTGAGTTTGATAAATCAGATCGCCACGTTGGGCAAATTCTTCTTTGCTATAGCGGGGTTGATGGATTGTCATTGGCTTGACCCTGTGGCAACTTTTGCCCTCTATTTTAACCTAAACATCGGGAATCTTCGCTAACATTCCCCAACTGGTCCCACAAGAGCGGCATTGCACTTAAACCCACAGCTTTAATCAATGGGCATGGTGCGTTCCCCAAAATTGATCGCTGGATCAGTGGGACTTGCATTAGGGAACGCACCCTACAAGATCAGCGATCGCTCTGCAACACGGTCGTTAGATCTCGTCCGCACTCTTCTAACTTCCAGCATTCAACATCAACGCATTTTGCATATCAGTTCGAGTATTCGCAACAGAAGCGTAGAATTCATCAATTTGAGCATTGACTTCTTGACATCTCTGTATCAATGAATCTAGATCTTCCAGACGCTTGTTCTTATTCAGATATTCTCCTTCTTTTAGTCGTTGTTCTAATGAGTCAATTGAGTTAGATAAAGCATCAATTTCATTATCAATTATCTCAACTAGAAAGCCAACCCGACTATTGATAAACTCATCAGCCTGAACACGGTATTCACGCACAATCTTCTGAGCGTACTCAGGAAACTCTGTCATCATCATTTCGCGTCGCTCATCACGTTGTTTGACTAATTTATAGCGCCCATATGCACCACCAATTAGAGCTGTAGCAAGAATCCCCAAGCCAACAGGAGTAGAACCCACACCTAGAAGCGCAACAACCTGAGGCAGGGAAGTAGCAGCACCAACCCCTGCCATTACAGTCCAAGTTCCCCAGGTTTTGTACATAAGGTCTATAGTATCCTTAAATGTCTTTGTTTTCATATCCTCGTACTTCGATGCAAGGCGTTCCTCAACCTTTGCAGCAGTGATATCAACTTCTTCTTTAGAATTTTCTTCTACAGCTTTTTGCTGCGCAGTTAAGGCTTCTTCTAGTAAATGGTTCACAATCTCATTAGTTTGTCTGTAGAAAGATTCCCAAGAACTTACCCACCTTGGAATAAGAGACTTAGAACTGCGACTCATCCACTCCCTGACCAAGATGACTTTCTCAGTCTCAATTTGATGAATCTCTTTTTCTTTCAGAACATCACTCATCTTTATCTTCTCATTCAGCTTTTCTTTCAGAAAAGCAACTAAATCGTCAGGATCGCTGCCTGCAAAAGCTCGCCTTATTGCTACTTGACCAAGTTCTCTCAACTCTTTCTCAACCATAGTCTTCTTATCAATTAGTATTCTACGTTGAGCCTTGTAGCCGATAATTGCATTTTTGGCTTCCGTTACTGGTGTGGATTCGGACAAGTACCTCTGCTGCATATCGTGAGATAGTCTTAAAAGAAGCTTTTGTGCTTCAGATGCAAGTTCAGCAAGGTGCATTGGACCACTAGTATTTTGGAGATAGTCATCAAATCTTCCTCGAAGAATAGCCATTCCACTCTCAACTATGAACCTCTGAGAATTCTCATGAGACTGAGCGGAAAGAGCTATCCCTTTTGCTTCAAGTGCTGGTGATACAGGAATAAAACCCTCTCCTATAAATGTACTATCTGCCCGACCCTCTACTAGAAAGTTTTGCTCAAGAAATTCGTTGTTTGCATCACGAACTTCTTCCCACTGAATCTTTCCACTACCAGCATCAATATCCCATGCTCTATCTATTTGAGTTAAGACAAAAAATACAGGCTTTCCAGTAAGCTTGTGATGGGTATAAACATCTCTTAAAAGTTCTAAATCTTTTTCGTCAAGCGGTTTGATTGCACCAGCCACATAAGTAATGCAATCTGCCTGTTGAACAAAATTTCGGATTACCCCTTCATAATTAGCACCAATAGCTCCAAAGCCAGGTAAATCGTATAGTCTTGCTTTCATGATTGCCGAACTAATACCAATCCTTGCCGTCCGAACCGTTCGCGTCCTATCTTTGTTTGTGAGACGTTGCGACACTACATTGGGCAAATCTGTAACGTATGCCTGAATTATTGCAATTGCTGGATTTTTCTGCTCCCAAATATCTGAACCTTCAAACAAAACAGCAAATTCATCTGCTCTTCCAGAAACAACAGGCTCTACAGCTACAGGGCAATTACTAGTATGACGGGGAGAAGTAGGAAGCAGTGGTGCAAATTGATCTCGACCATCGCGTTCATACCAATCAACTTTTTGATTTAATCCGCTAATTAGAAAGCTCTTTCCTGAAGAAAATGCTCCAAAAAAAGCTATGCTCAAAAGCTCTGATTTTGCCCTATCTTGAAGCAATCTAAAGTTTTTATCACCATATCCATTCCTAGAAATTAGACTTTCTTCACCAACTTCTTTAAGCAATTTTTCAAAGTTTTTTGTAATCATTTCTATTGAGTTCATTACGCAGTCATAGGAGCTACGTAATGCAACAAACTGCAAAATCTTTTCTTCCACAAACAGATCTCCTCTAACAATAAGAATTTGCTTAAGGTCAAAAGGTACACAATTAAGTTTATCCGAACCAGAGAATCAGCGATCTAATCTTGAAAACCAGTATAGACCAGTATAGCGCCCTAAAGCAAGCCCTGTAACCCTTGAACTCGGTAATCTAACATCCGAAATGGAATTTCCTCCTTATCCTTGCTCTTGAGGTTTAGGGGTTACTTTCAGAATGGGGGTCGCGATCGCATCCTGCTTGTCAGTTGGCAGACTTTTTCATCGTGCGATCGCTTGCTCAAGTCGCTTGGTCAGATGCAGCACATAAGATATAGCAATTTTGTAGGGTGCGTTAGGCGGTGATAAGCTTGGAATGAAAAATCAAAATTAGTAATCCGCCGTAACGCACCAGTTAAGTATTATCAAAGTTCTCATCAACCAGAAGCTTAATCATGCTTTACGCGCAAGAAAGCGATCTCGCAATCCCTGGGGGTCAAATCTCCCTTGGTTGATTACCCGAATCTCCTGTGCTTGCTGTTGTCGCTGTTGCAAGTAGGATTCTACTTCCGATTGGTGCTTGAGGTAAAAAGCGATCGTGGCGTAAACGTCAGCTAGATTTAGTGATGGGTAACGATTAACGATTTCCGCTGCTGTCGCACCCTGATGAAATAAGGTCATAAGCATTTTCGTCGCCGTCCCTAGAATTTTATTGTCTAGTACAAGCCCGCTATTATAGCACGATCGATTTAACTTGACTAGGAATGGATAAAGGCAAATAATCAATTAATTGATCGAGATCAAGACTCAATGTCTGATAACTTGTTATTGGTGGGGTAGGGAATCACCTAAGTCACCCTGTTGAACTATTGATTGTCATTAAAAATGTTTAAGCGATCGCTTTTCTTGCCCCTGTTAATTTTATCCCTTAGTTGTACGCTGCTTTTTAGTGCTTGTCATCAACAAACAGCTAATAATCCTCCGGCAACGACCAATAATAATTCAGAAACTTTAAAACTTTTATATTGGCAAGCGCCGACGATTTTAAATCCCCATCTCTCCACGGGATTTAAAGACTCAGAAGCGAGTCGCATTACCTTAGAACCTTTGGCTAGTTTTAATGAAAAAGGGGAATTAGTTCCTTTTTTAGCAGCAGAAATTCCTACTATTGAAAATGGGGGAGTTGCCCGGGATGGTAAATCGGTGACATGGAAGCTAAAAAAAGATATTAAATGGTCGGATGGTACTCCTTTTACTGCCAAAGATGTCATCGCTACCTATAATTTTATTACCAATCCGAAAACTGGTTCTACTAGCGCCGGCAATTATGAAATAGTTAAAAGTGTAGAAGCGATCGATCCCCATACGGTTAAAATAACTTTTAAGCAAGTTAATCCCGCTTGGTCATTAGTTTTTGTGGGAACAGAAGGGATGATTTTACCTGCTCATCTCTATGAAAAGTATAGCAATGAAACGGCACGCCAGGCCCCCGCTAATTTATTACCGGTGGGAACTGGACCCTATAAAGTGGTAGAATTTAAACCGGGAGATACGGCAGTTTATGAACCAAATTCTTTCTTTCGAGAAGCGGATAAATTAGGTTTTCAAAGAATAGAATTAAAAGGAGGAGGTGATGCAACTTCTGCGGCACGAGCGGTTTTACAGACACAGGAGGCGGATTATGCCTATAATTTGCAAGTAGAGGCCAAGGTTTTAAGTGATTTAGAAAAAGCGGGTCAAGGTCAGTTAATATCTAGTTTCGGTTCTTTGATTGAACGAGTTTTATTTAATCTGAGTGATCCTAATCAAGCTACTCCTGAAGGTGAAAGGTCTAGTATTAAGTTTCCCCATCCTTTTTTGAGTGATGTGAAAGTAAGAGAAGCTTTATCTTTAGCCGTTGACAGAGATACTATTGCCACGCAACTTTATGGTATTACTGGGAAAACAACTCCTAATTTTATTGTGATGCCATCGGAATATAATTCTCCCAATACTAGCTATGAATTTAATCTAGAAAAGGCTAAGAAATTACTAGATGATGCGGGATGGAAAGATAGTAATGGTGATGGTACTAGGGATAAAAATGGGGTAGAAATGAAATTAGTTTTTCAAACCACTGTCAATCCTCTTCGTCAGAAAACCCAAGAAATTATCAAACAAAGTTTACAAGCGATCGGGGTAGGAGTAGAATTAAAAACTATTGATGCCAGTATTTTCTTTTCTAGCGATCCTGCTAACGATGACACGGTAGAAAAGTTTTATGCTGACCTACAAATGTACACTACAGGTAATAATAGTCCCGATCCAAAAGCCTATTTTAAAACCTTTACTTGTAGCGAAATTCCCCAAAAAGCTGATGGTTGGGCCGGGGATAATTATGCTCGTTATTGCAATCCTGAATACGATAAATTATGGCAAGCTTTTAGTCAAGAATTAAACCCAGAAAAACGGAGAGAAATAGCAATTAAAATGAATGATATGTTAATTAATGATTTTGTCATTATTCCCCTAGTTCATCGTGCCGATGTGGTGGCAATTAGCAATAGTTTGTCGGGGTTTGAATTAACTCCCTGGGATAGAAATACTTGGAACATCAAGGACTGGAAGCGTAGTAAATAAATGCTCAAATATTTTCTGAGAAGATTATTATTTTCGATTCCCACTCTTTTAGCTATTAGTATGGTGGTTTTTGGCATTTTGGCCCTAGCGCCGGGGGATCCGATGGGAGAATTTGCCGCTAATCCCGCTATTACGGAAGCGGTGCGAGAAAATATTCGCAAAAGTCTCGGATTAGATCAACCCCTTCCGGTGCGTTATGTCAAGTGGTTGTTAGCATTTCTTCAAGGAGATATGGGCTATTCTTTCACCAGTCGCAGCCCGGTTTTTACCCTCATTTGGCAGCGTTTACCCACAACTCTCTGGATTGTCGGTATTGCCTATATTTTCGGGGTTTTAATTGCTTTTCCTTTAGGCGTAATTTCAGCAGTCAAGCGCTATTCTTGGTTAGACAAAATCATCTCTACCTTTTCGCTACTTGGCTTTTCTTTACCCACCTTTGTGACGGGATTATTATTAATTATTATCTTTAGTGTGCAGTTAAACTGGCTACCATCTTTTTATAACAGTACCCTAGAAATTAGCGATTTTAATAGTTTGATCGAGCAGGTTAAACAGTCAATTATGCCCGTAACTGTATTAAGCTTATATCAAGGGGCGATGTTGATGCGTTTTGTGCGTTCTTCCGTAACTGAAGAAATTCACCAAGAGTACGTTAAAACTGCCTTAGCCAAGGGACTAACTAATTTTTCTGTCCTAACTAAGCATATAGTGCGTAATGCTTTAATCCCCGTTGTCACCCTGATTGCTCTCGATATTCCCTCAATTTTTACCGGTGCTTTAGTTACAGAACAAGTGTTTCGTGTACCGGGTATCGGTGCTTTATTAATTGATTCTATTTCCCGCAGTGATACCCCTGTAGTGATGGCGATTACCTTTATCTATGGGATTTTAATTGTTATCTTTAACTTAATTGCCGATTTAACCTATAGTTGGCTCGATCCGCGAGTCAGATATTAACTATGAACATTACAGAATCCTTACACACGGCGATTTTAGTCACCGATCTAGAAAAAGCCGTTAACTTTTACGAAAATGTTCTAGGATTGGCTAGAATCGATCGCCCTTTGCAATACGATGGGGTTTGGTATCAAGTGGGAGATTATCAAATTCATTTAATTGTCGATACCAATTACCAAAACTACCGTCCCAATCCCGAAAAATGGGGACGCAATCCTCATATTGCCTTCGCTATTGATGACGTGGCAACCATGGTTAACTATCTAGAAAGTCAAGGTTATACAATTCAAATGAGTGCCTCAGGCAGAAAGGCATTATTTGTCAGTGATCCCGATGGTAATATCCTAGAAATGAGCCAAATTTAGCCTGAAAAATTCCCCGATATGTTAGACCAATTACAGACTCAACTCTATCACCTTGAACAATACGCCGATCGCTTAGTGACTTCCCAACTAACTCACCTTAGTTTTGTCAGTATTGCCGTGATTTTTCTAGCCGGTTTACTCACCAGTCTTACCCCCTGTATGCTGTCGATGTTGCCGATTACCGTCGCTTATATCGGGGGTTACGAAAATCAAGGTCGTTTAGCGGCTTTTTGGCAGTCCACATGGTTTTCTCTGGGATTAGCCACCACCTTAGCGGGATTGGGACTAATTGCCGCTACTTTAGGAAAAGTCTATGGACAGGTGGGGATCGGTTTACCAATTATCGTCAGTGCGATCGCTATTTTGATGGGGTTAAACCTCTTGGAATTATTACCCCTGCGCTTCCCTTCCCTTGGCGCTACCGATTGGATTACCGGCGATTTTCCCCCGATTTTGCGGTCCTATCTTCTCGGTTTAACATTTGGTTTAATCGCTTCTCCTTGCAGTACACCTGTTCTGGCAACTCTATTGGCATGGGTGGCAAATACGGGGGATTTAAGCTTAGGAGGGGGATTATTGTTATCCTACACTGCTGGCTATGTTTTACCCTTAATTATCGTCGGTTCTTTTACTGCCTCGCTGAAAAGCTTTCTTTCCCTGCGTCAATGGTCCGGGTGGATTAATCCTGTCAGTGGGGTTTTATTAATCGGTTTTGGAGTTTTTTCTTTATTATCCCGTCTGCTGTGATGGTGGAGAGTTACAATGGATAATTGGCTAAAATGGCCCAACTTTTAACTATAGAACCTCTTGCATAATTAATTTTTGAGGGTTTAAAAACTGCTCATTTTTGTAAATCTGCTGAGTTGGGATTTTTAAAGGTAAACTATCTTCTAAAATTGATCATTACTTCCGATTTTATCACTCAATCCAAGCTTTTGGGGGGTAGAACCCCCCAAACCCCCCGCGCATTAGCTTTTCGGTGGGATGCCTACAGACAGCTGCTGATATATCTGTGATAATTTAAGAATCACTGATAATTGCTGGTTGTCGATGTTTCTGCAAATGTGAGATACAGCCTAATTGATTATTATTCATTCTTAATTCTCCTGACTACTGACTACTGGCTACTAACTCCTAACCCTAACAACAATTTTTGATCTTTACAAGAGGTCCTATGACTATATCGGAAACTTCCTCAAATTTTAAAAATACACCGCTCCGATGGGGACGTAAATTTATCCAGACTATTGCCGATCTGCGATTAGCAATTATCCTTTTACTTTTAATCGCTATTTTTAGCATTTCTGGGACAGTAATCGAACAGGGTCAATCTCTATCTTTCTACCAAGCTAATTATCCTGAGAAACCCGCTTTATTTGGGTTTCTGACTTGGAAAGTTTTATTACTAATGGGATTAAATCATGTTTATAGCACTTGGTGGTATCTATCATTATTAATTCTCTTTGGTTCCAGTTTAACCGCTTGCACCTTCCGACGACAATTTCCCGCTTTAAAGGCCGCCAGAAACTGGCAATTTTATCAACAATCTCGCCAATTTCAAAAACTAGCTTTAAGTGCCGAATTAGAAACCGGTTCCCTAGAATCCCTCACCCCTTTGTTAGAAAAAAAAGGCTACAAAGTTTTTCTAGAAAATAACAGTCTTTATGCTCGTAAAGGTCTGATTGGTAAAATCGGTCCGATTATCGTTCATGCAGCCATGTTAATTATTTTAGCAGGAGCGATCTGGGGAGCGTTAACCGGGTTTTTCGCTCAAGAAATGGTAGCTAGTGGCGATAGTTTTCAGGTTAAAAATATTATTGAAGCTGGACCCTTATCTAAAAATTCTCTCCCTAAGGATTGGGGGATTAAAGTTAATCGTTTTTGGATTGATTATAGTCCTAAAGGTGATATAGAACAATTTTATTCTGATTTGTCGGTGATCGATAATCAAGGACAGGAGATCGATCGCAAAACTATTCAAGTTAATCAACCTTTGCACCATAAAGGGGTGACTTTTTATCAAACCAGTTGGGGGATTGCTGGGGTAAAAGTACAGGTGAATAATAGTCCGATCCTACAGCTACCGATGGCTAGTTTAGACACGAAAGGTAATGGACAAATCTGGGGAACTTGGATTCCGACTAAAACCGATCTTAGTGAGGGAGTTTCTCTTTTAGCCAGAGATTTACAAGGTACGTTAGTTGTCTATGATGCTAAGGGAGATTTAACCTCTGCTGTACGAGAAGGAATGACGATTCCTATCAATGGAGTTAATCTAAAAATAGTCGAATTAGTGGGCAGTACAGGTTTACAAATTAAGGCAGATCCGGGAGTGCCTATTGTCTATTTAGGTTTTGGTTTATTGATGATGGGAGTGGTAATGAGTTACTTTTCCCATTCCCAAATTTGGGCTTTACAATCGGGTGATCGCTTTTATATTGGTGGTAAAACTAATCGCGCTCAAGTCAGTTTTGAACGGGAAATAATTGATACCATTGAAAGGCTAAAGTTAAAGTAGAATTGACCTTAATCTGGTGTTCTGTTTATCTATCTATTGCCTATTGCCTCTTTTGTCTTTTGCCTACCCTAACCAAGAACTTAATTTTGTTCAATTACTTATATGCCAGAATTGCCAGAAGTAGAAACGGTGCGTCGCGGGTTAAATCAAGTTACCCAGGGCAAAAAAATTATCGGTGGGGAAGTATTATTACAGCGTACCCTAGCCTACCCTAATTGCGAGGCAACTTTTCTGCAAGGAATTGCTCAGACCACGATTACCAATTGGCAGCGCCGAGGCAAATATCTCCTCGCCAATTTAGATAATGGTAGCAGTATCGGGGTTCATCTGCGTATGACCGGACAATTGCTCTGGGTAAAAGATACCACTCCCCTGCCGATTCATACGCGCTTACGCTTCTTTTTTGCCAATCAGCAAGAATTGCGCTTTGTCGATACCCGCACTTTCGGGAAAATTTGGTGGATTGCCGCCGATAAAACCCCAGAAACTGTGATTACCGGTCTCAAAAAACTGGGACTGGAACCCTTTGATCGCAATTTTACCCCCGATTACCTCTATAGTCACTGTCAAAAAAGTCGTCGTCCGATTAAAACTTTTCTCCTCGATCAAAATGTAGTCGCAGGAATTGGCAATATCTACGCAGATGAAGTTCTTTTTAAAAGTGGCATCCATCCCCAAACTGCCGCTAATCTCTTGAAAATTGAGCAAATAGACTTATTGACAAAAAACATTATTTCTGTATTGGAAACAGCGATCGCTGAAGGCGGAACCAGTTTTAGCGATTTTCTCCACGTTACGGGAGTTAATGGCAATTATGGGGCGATGGCCTGGGTTTACGGTCGTAATGGCGAAAATTGTCGCCTTTGCGGTGCAACTATTGCCAGAATTAAATTAAGTGGGCGCTCGGCTCATTTTTGTCCCCAGTGTCAAGTCTCAAGGGGAGAAGGGAGAAAAAGCTGATCACTGATTAGGGGCTGTGGCTTCAATTTTGTTATTTTCGTCGGCTAGGGTCTGAATCTCCTGTCTATAGGCAAAAGGAGCGCGACTGAGAGCATCTTGAAAGAGGGGTTGAGCCTCTTGATTTTTGCCCTGTTCTTTCAGTACGATCGCCGCTGCCAAAATCGGTCGGAAATCGTTAACATCCATCTGTTGAGCTTGTTTATAGGCGTTTAAAGCTTCCGGATAATTTTGCTGCTCGAAATAGATTTTGCCTAAAAGTAACTGAACGGAAACGATATCGATTAAACTAGCAGGATTATTGGGATCGGCAGCAGCTTTTAAAGCGCGATCGAGCGTGTCTTTGACCAGACTAATCGCCTCGATCGGGCGGTTTTGGCTAAGAAATAAATTAGTTAATCCGGTCAAGGCCCGCAGCTCTTGGGGATGGGAGGCTAAAAGAGCGCGATAACTGGCTGTGGCTCCTGCATAGTCCTCTATTTGCTGTTTCGCTTCCGCCAAAAGTAGCAGATAATCGGATTGTTGGGGGTTAAGTTGCGCTAATTTTTCTAAAGGTTCGATCGCTTGCCTTAAATCGCCCTGCTGTAAGCGAGTATCTAATAATCCCCGCAAAGCCGTCTGATTATCGGGTTCGCGCTCTAAAACCATCTGATAACCCAGTGCTTGACTGGCTAATTCCTCTTGTTTGACTGCGGACAGATGACTCTGTCCCGAGGAGTGCTGACTTTTGAGAATAGAAGTCAATAGCGGCATAATCGAGAAAGACAGCAAAGCAAATAACATCAGGACGAGACCGATGGACAGCCAACGACGGTGAGAGAGAGAGGCTTTCATAGACTGGGGTGCGAGAGGACAGACAAGAAAATGTTATGGAAATCTGGAGATTTGATGAGGGGATCGATCGAATTGGCCGCTCTTTATTAAGTACAATGGGCAAACGGTCAAGACTCAAAAGGGTTTTGACTGGGTTGACAGTCAAAAGATCATGGTTCTTAATATATTAGATGCCAGTAGAGTCGCCCTAGAGGGTTATTGTAACCCCCCAGATCGCGCTTTTGACTTGCTTGATTACTAATTTACTATGTGTCTCCGCCGCTAGGAGTGTGATATGAATCGTCCTGGGAATCGGTTTACCGAATCACCGAAAACCCCCCCGACCCCTGAAGTGGAAATTCAGGAAGTCCCCCTTGAATCCCCCCATACCGAGGCTGATTTAGCCGTAGAGTCAGCCACCCCCGAAGAAGTCAAACGTCAACAACCGATCCCCCCTCCCAGTCATCTGCGGCAGTATCGGGCGATCGGTCTCGTCTATGGCCATTATCAGCGATCGGAGGAACAATTAACTAAAGGCAATATTTTAACTGCCGATGGTACTCTGATCGATTCTGTGATTCTCGGTCGGGTGATCAGTTTGGTTAAAAATCATCTCGATCTGGAAAAACCCCATCTTTGGGTGGTTTATCCGCGCACCCGTCAGGAAAATGATGCCCTTCATGTTCAGATTGTCGGTGTTTGGGAACCAGAAACCCTGAAAAAGGAGGATGATCAGGAGATAGAGCCTCTCCTCGCTTCTACCCCGGGTTATTTCTCGATTCGAGGCGAAGTCATCTTTACCGAACGGGAAAATCAAGCGGTAGTGGTCAAAATCCGACAAATGCCCAAAACTGAAGCGGACAAACCCAAGTTTTTTAAACTAAAATTGCGCGGTACTTTATCTGGTAAACCGATCAGTCGTTTTTGGGATTTTCAGGTACAACTTAAAGGAGATGCCTTAACCATTTTGGAAGGTTTAGACCTCGGTTTTGCCAGCAAGAAAAAACCGATGGGTAAGGGAGGTTTTAAAAAGCCTTTTGATAAAAATCGTCATCTTTCGGGGGAAGGAGAAAAACGACCTTTTACCCCCGGACAATCCCCTATCCCTCGGCCTTCCCGACCAAAACCCGTATCGGAAAACTAATTTTTTTCTAAGGATGGGTGAGAAACCCATCCCTAGTCTAGGATTTGGTTTTGGGAGCTATTTGATACTTAGTATTGGGAATATAAGCGCGAATGTTATAACTATAATCTGTTCCCAAAATCTCGGCGATAAAAACCGCTAACTGAGTGCCTAAAATCGCTTCATCGGCAGAACTAAAAGATTTATAATCTTCTATTAACCATTCTTGACCACCATTAACTAAAGTACATCTAAATGTACCAAGAGATTCGGCGATTTCTGTATGTTCTGTATAGTTTCTCGTTCTTACTTCCCCCCTACTATCTGCCCTCAAACATAATTGATTAAGTTCTGCATAAAATTTGGCAGGAATTTTGTCTAAATCACCCCCTTTAGTCACCCAATGCACAAAAAGATGAAAAGACCAAGGAAGATTGAGGTAGAGTAGATAAGATAAACCCAGAATAATTGTTAAATATAAGGAGGAAGTCAGGAATTTATCATATTTCCTTTTTCGGGATCGATTTAAACGTTTAGCTAAATCTAACTTTGATCTTTTCATAAATTTTAATGAGTCAAAAGTAATTCGTAAAAAGTAAGATGTATAAAAAAATCCTGCGTTTTGCTCCGATTATCCTGTCCTTGAGTTTATTTATTCTAGCGGTCTGGGCAATTAGTCAAGAATTTAAACACTACACTTTTGCCCAACTCTTGGCTAGTTTGGATCATATTACCACAAGTCGTAAGCTAGAAGCTATTTTTTGGATGGCTTTGGGTTATTTGTCGATGACGGGTTATGATCGCCTAGGTTTTTATTATATCAATCATCCCTTAGCTTTAGGCACTATTATCCGCACTGCTTTTATCAGTTATGCTCTTGGTAATACCATTGGTTTGACCTTATTTTCTGGGACAGCAATCCGTTATCGTTTCTATACTACTGCGGGGGTGGGGGTGGTGGATATTGCCAAAGTTATTACTTTTACCCATTTAAGCTTTTGGTTAGGAATGTTAGGGATTGGTGGTTTAAGTTTCCTCCTCGATCCCCAACGGATTCCTCAACTTTTAAAATTACCTTTTTTAACTACTAAACCTTTAGGAATAATTTTTTTATTGCTGGTTACGGGATATTTTTTCTTGACTCTCACCTATAAAAAACCAATAAGAATCGGCCAAGAAAATATCTATTTACCCTCTTGGACTCTTTCCCTGGCTTTGATTTTGGTTACTTTTATCGATTGGATATTAGCCGCTAGAGTTCTCTATCTTCTTCTCCCAGACAACTATAATACTTCGTTTTTAGGATTTTTCGGTCTCTACGTATTTGCCATGACGGCAGGGGTATTAAGCAATGTGCCGGGGGGAATAGGTGTTTTTGAGTTTATCATGCTGAGATTACGCCCCGAATATGTATCTAATGCCGAGCTTTTAGGCTCTTTAATCGCCTATCGAGCTATTTATTATTTCCTGCCTTTAATTGTCGCTTTTGTCTGGTTGTTGGGTTACGAGGCGCGCAGAAAATAAGGTCTTCAAATTAGCTTAAACGGACAAAAAAAGTCCCCATGCAGTCATAGCTGGGGAGCATCAATCTAGTAGGCTAAAGTTTCTAAAGTTTCCCGTAGATAGGAACAAATGCGAGCATCAGCATCGTCTCTATTTTTACCTGATTCTAGTTGTTCTTGCTGCCAACGCCGAAAACCGGAACTAGCGGCGATGGCTTGTTTTAAATGCTCCCAAGTGTGATGATCTTTGTGAAGTGGGGTGTCAGAAAATGTGATAGAGTTGCCCATCTTTACCTCTGGTGGTAGGGTTGCACCTTTTAACATAACTTAAAAATCGCTGAAAATTCTGATAACTGGGACACAATTAGGCAGAAAAAGGTGTTGCCTAGCGGGAAAGCTGCGGGGATGCCAACACCTTTTTTGAGGAAATATAGCAGATTTTTAGGAGATTTTGCTGGTTTCTGCCGCTTCTTCCGCCTCCACTGCCGCGTTTAAAGCGACGGAGGGAATGGGGATAGGAAATACCGACGGCAGCTTAGCGGCGGCATCTTCAGGAGGCTGCCCGGAGTGAAAACGACGGTAACTTAAAACACCGGCTACGGTGATTGCTCCTGTAGCGGCGGCAACCCCTAAAATAAGTTTGTTAGCATCCACAGGGAAGGTGGTATTGCTGCCAAAAATGCCTTTAGCTTTAGCGAAAGCACAAGCGGAGGCACTGCCAGCATCAAGAGTACCTAAAACAATACCACTGACGAGGGTGGCACTAACGGCGATGGAGGTGAAAAAAGTTTTCTTCATAATTGCTTTGGGGATAGGTTGTCAATAGCGATTATCCTTGCATTATAGATATATAAATCACAATTGTCTATTTTATTTCCGTTGGTGACATTGAAATAATTTTGTTTAAGGATAATGAATTATCAATATCGTGTCGGGGGTAGTCTTGCCTATAACCATCCTACCTATATCGAGAGAAATGCCGACCGAGAACTGTTAACGGCGTTGAAAAATGGTCAATTTTGCTACGTTTTTAACTGTCGTCAGATGGGCAAATCCAGTTTAAGGGTACGAGTGACTCATATTTTACAGCAATTGGGCATGGATTGCGCGGCGGTAGATATAACCAGTATTGGTAGTAATGATAATTTATCCCAATGGTATAACGGGGTGATTACCCGTTTGTTTTTAGGATTTAATCTGACGGGAAAAATTAATCTTAAATCCTGGTTGCGCGAGCGAGAGGATTTACCTCCTGTGCAGCGTTTGGGACAATTTATTGAGGAAGTTTTATTAGTTTATTGTCGGGGAGAGAAAATATATATTTTTATCGACGAGATCGATAAAATTCTCAGTTTACAGTTTTCTCTAGATGACTTTTTTTCCCTGATTCGTTATTGTTATAACCAAAGAGCGGAAAATTCCCAGTATGAAAGAATTACTTTTGCTTTATTCGGTGTGGCTACCCCGGCAGATTTAATTCGAGAAAAGACGCAAACATCTTTTAATATCGGCCAGGCGATCGAATTAACAGGATTTAATCTGGCAGAAATTGCTCCTTTAGCCGCAGGATTATCTAGTCAAAGTAATTATCAACCCGACTGCTTAGAAAAAGTTATTTTTTGGACGGGAGGACAGCCATTTTTAACCCAGAAAATCTGTCAGCTATTGCGGGAAAATAATTTAGATATTGAGACGCTGATCAAAGAGAGAATTATTAATCATTGGGAATCTCAAGATGAACCAGTGCATCTGCGAACTATTGCCGATCGCTTGTTAAGAAATCAAGACAAAGCGGGTCGTTTGTTAGGTATCTATCAACAAATTTTAGAAAAGGGAGCAATCCTGTGCGATGATAGTCTGGAACAAGGGGAATTAAGGTTATCGGGATTAGTGGTAAAAAAGGATAATCAGTTAGTAGTTTATAATCCTATTTATCGAGAAATATTTAACCTTAGTTGGGTGGAAAAACAATTAGAGCAATTGCGTCCCTACTCAGAGGCGATCGCCGCTTGGCAACAGTCTAATTATAGCGATGAATCGCGGCTTTTACGCGGAAAAGCGTTAAATAACGCCCTCGATTGGTCTCAGGGTAAAAGCTTAAGTAATCTTGATTATCAGTTTTTAACTGCTAGTCAAAATCTCGACAAAAGAGAGGCAGAAATTAGCCTAGAAACTCAGAGACAAGCTAATAAAATTCTAGCAATTGCTCACCAAAAAGCCACCAAGAGGATTAAAATTGGCTCGTTAATTTTAATTGCTTCTCTTTTGGGTTCTCTCTTAGCTTTTATTCAGGTAAAACAAGCGTGGCAGCAAGTAGAAACCGCTCAATTAGGTATTCAATTACAGCGCAAGGGTGATAGTGATTGGCAACAATTTCAATTTGAACAATTAGAATCTTTAATTGCGGCCATGCAAGCAGTAAATAGTTTAAAAAATATCGTTACTGATGGGCAACCCTTGAGTAAATATCCCGCTACCAGTCCAATTATTACCCTGCAACAAATTTTAGATCGTATTCAAGAAAAAAACCAACTGCAAGGACACCGGGGAACTATTTATAGTGTTAGTATTAGTCCTGATCGTCAAAAAATAGCTACTGCTTCTCAGGATGGAACGGTAAAAATTTGGAATCAAAAAGGTGAGAATATTCAAACTTTGACCGGTCATCAGGGAGCAGTTTATAGTGTTAGTTTTAGTCCCGATGGTCAAAAAATTGCCACCGCTTCCGAAGATAAAACCGCCAAAATTTGGAACTTACAAGGACAAAATTTAGTCACCTATCCTGACCATCAAGAATCAGTTTATAGTGTTAGTTTTAGTCCCGACGGTAAAAAAATTGTGACTACTTCCAGGGATAAAACCGCTAGATTATGGAATTTATCAGGTGAAACTTTACAGGTATTTAAGGGACATAAAAGATCGATAGATGCAGCTAGTTTTAGTCCCGATGGTCAAAAAATTGCCACCGCTTCCCGGGATGGTACGATTAAAATATGGGATTTATCAGGTAAAATTATCTTGAGTTTAGGTCAAGAAAATATTGAGGCTTTTTATAGTGTGAATTTTAGTCCTGATGGTCAAAAAATTGCTGGAGCAGCGGCCGATAAAACTGCTAAAATCTGGGATTTACAGGGAAATTTAAGAGCTACTTTCCGGGGACATCAAGATTTTGTCAACAGTGTTAATTTTAGTCCTGATGGCCAGTTTATAATTACCGCATCTAGTGACGGTAGTGCTAAAATTTGGGGACTGCAAGGGGAAGAAATAACTACTCTCAGAGGACATCAAGAATCAGTTTTTGCTGCTGTATTTAGTCAAGATGGAAAAGAGGTGGTAACTGGATCGAGTGATGAAACGGCTAAAATTTGGCAGCTGAACAATTTAAATCAAGCTAGGGCCGATAATACCAGTGTTAGCATTAATTCCCAGGGCAATATTATCGCTATTGCTAATAAAGATGGTCAGATTACTTTACTGGATTCACAAGGTAAGAAAATTAGAGAATTTGCCACAAAAATGCGTTCAATCTATAGTATAGCTTTTCATCCCGATGGTAATCAGATAGCGATTACAGGAAGAAATGGAAAAGTCCAAATCTGGAGCAAAAAAGGAACAATGCTCCAAGAATTTACCGCTAGTCAAGTACCGATTTATAGTCTTGCTTTTAATGGAGAGGGAACAGCAATAATCACGGGAACAAGCGAGGGAAAAATTCAATACTGGCATTTAAGTAATCATTTACCTCAATTGATTAATTCTTGGACGGCTGATGATAGTATTATCTATGATTTGGTTTTTTCTCCCGATCATCAAAAAATTGCTACTGCTACTCGTGGAAAGATTAAAATTTGGGATTTGCAGGGTAATCTTTTAAAGGAGATTAAAACCGATTCTTTTCCCGTTTATGGAGTTAGTTTTAGTCCCGATGGTGAAAAAATCGCTACTATTTCAAGGGATGGTACAGCTAGACGCTGGGACATTGACGGAAATTTGCGCTCCGAGTTTAAAATAGAAGAGGATATTGTCTATGGGATCACTTTTAGTCCTGATGGTCAAGAAATTGTGATTATTTCTAGGGATGGTCAAAAGCATCGATGGCCCTTAGAAACGGAATATAATTATTTACAGAAATTGCTCGATCGAGGTTGTCTTTGGTTAGAAGATTATCTCAGGACTCGTCCCGAAAAACGAGAAGCTCTATCCCTGTGTACTGAGAAAATAAAACCATTCACCTTTTAAACTTGGTTTGACTGGGTGGGGGGTGAAGGTTAAATTAATTAGTTAATTTCTTGTGTAATTAAGTAGCTGGTTATAATTAAATTAAAGATGGATTTTGCGTTCGATCCCCCCTTAGTCCCCCCTTAATAAGGGGGGCATCTGAAAGTTTTTATACCTACTTATTGCCTAACCCACCCGCTAAATAATCTTAATTTTTAATCCGATGGGGGAGGATTTTCTGCGCCTTGCGATCGAGTTTCTGGGGGAGTATCTTCTCCGACAGTTTTTTCTGGGGGCAAATTTTCCTCTGGGGGGGGATTTTCTTCCCTTTTTGAGCGAGTTTCTGGGGAAGTATCTTTTTCGATATTTTCTTCTGGAGACAAGTCTTCCTCGGTAACTTCAATAATCACCGTTTCGCTAACAGCAATAGTTTCGACTTCAACAGTTGTGACAGGTTCAGTCGGGGGAATTTCTGGGGAATTTTCGGAAGGGTTGATCTCTTCTGTTGCCAAATCAAAATCATCGAAATCATCGAAATCATCGAAAGTTTCCCCATCATCAATAATTTCTTCAGCTTTTTCCCCAATTTCTGTCACTGATTCTGTAATAGTTTCCCCGATAGCTGCCGCTGTTTCGACAACGGGGGCAACCGTTTCTTGAGCTTTTTCCCCAATTTCTGTCACTGATTCTGTAATAGTTTCCCCGATAGCTGCGGCTTTTTCGACAACGGGGGCAACCGTTTCCTTAACCGTTTCTTTGACTTTTGCTGCTACTTTCTCAGGTTTAGCTTTAGTTTTAGGGGATTGGGAGGGAGTAACTTTCCCCAGACGATTGCCTAACCAACCGACAATAGTAAATAATTTAACCGGTTTGTCGGGATAAAAAAGTGCTTGTCTGAGTTTGAGAGTTTGCCAAGCGAAAGCAATAAATAATATGGCCGCGGCAGCTTGTCCGAGGAGGATAGCGCCTGTAATCCTCCCCGCGCACAACCAGAGGACAAGGGCATAGAATAATCCTACCGCACTCCAGAGAAAATCATCTTGACGGTGGCGATCGGGGGCGATAAAAGCGGTGGTGAGGAGGTAGAGACTACTTAATCCCACCACGACCGCTAGGATATAGGGCAACATTTGCGATTCTCCTTTGACATTTCCTTTTTTATTGTGCGTTATTTGGGGTCGATCGAGTCTATTTTTTGATTAATTTGGGAAATTATCGAGTCAGATCGTCTTTACCTGTGTTTATGAATAGCCATAGTTAATATTAGGAAATTCTGGGTTTATCCTCTGCTGCTTGTGCTGATCAGATTAAACAAGCTTTCGGATCAAATGATTAAGTTTTGGTCTTTAACAAGCAAAGTAAAATTAGCAACCCTTGATCAACCCACAGACAAACTGTTATCTTTAGTAATTAGTGCCGATGGTAAATATTTAATTATTGGTAGTGCTGACAAAACTGTAAAAATCTGGCAGAATGGACAATAGAACGTAGGTTGGGTTGAAGCATGAAACCCAACGCCCGCATAGTTTACACTACCGCTAACCCATCCTACAAATAATTGTGCCTCCCTACTTAGTGCTGACAAAACTGTAAAAATTTGGCAAAATGGGCAATAGTAACACCTCAAGAAACTTATGCCGACAATATTTTATTGGGGAGAAGATGAATTTGCTATTAACCAAGCGGTGAAAAATCTGCAAGCAAAACTTCTCGATCCCCATTGGATACAGTTTAATTATGATAAAATTAATGGTGATCGCAATGAGGCAATTATCGAGGCCCTCAATCAAGCGATGACTCCAGTTTTCGGCATGGGAAATCGTTTAGTTTGGTTAGCCGATACGGTTATTTGTCAACAATGTTCCGAGGATATTTTCCAGGAATTACAGCGCACTTTGCCCAATTTACCCGAAAATTCCTATCTGTTATTAACCAGTGCCAAAAAACCCGACTCCCGCTTAAAATCGAGCAAGTTTATCCAAAATCAGGCAGAGGTTAAAGAATTTGAACTAATTCCGCCTTGGAAAGTTGAGGAAATTGCCCAAAGAGTTAGGGAAATTGCCAAAGAAGTGGGGGTAAAATTAACCCACGATGCGATCGAACTCTTAGCTGAATCAGTGGGAAATAACAGCCGCTTGCTGTGGATGGAGTTAGAAAAACTGCGTTTATTTAAAAATAATTCGGCGGTAACTATTGACAAAAAGGACATTTTAAGCTTAGTCAATGCCAGCAATCAAAGCAGCCTACAGTTAGCCAGTGCTATTTTAAAACGGGAGACAGGCAAGGCCCTCGAATTAGTCAATGAATTATTAAATCGTAACGAGAACCCCTTGGCTATCACCGCCACCCTAGGGGGTCAATTTCGCACTTGGGCAATAGTAAAATTAAAAATTGAAGAAGGAGAAAAAGACGAGAAAAATATCGCCGCTGCCGCCGAAATTGCCAATCCCAAGCGACTATATTTCATTCGCAAAGAGATACAATCCTTTTCTTCTAAGCAACTTCTGGCCACCTTGCCCATACTTCTCGAATTAGAATATCGTCTCAAACGGGGTGCAGAACCTTTGGCAACTTTGCAAACAAAAATTATCGAACTTTGTTGTTTATTGGTGAGTTAAGTAGGGAGGCACAATTATTTGTAGGATGGGTTAGCGGTAGCGTAAACTATGCGGGCGTTGGGTTTCATGCTTCAACCCAACCTACGTTCATCTTGGCAAACAAAAATTATCGAACTTTGTTGTTTATTGGTGACTTAATACTCTTCCTTGCTGTTCAGAAATCCTCTAGAATAAGATTCTATAGACTTCTCAAGAACCACAATGACCGATGATGCCATCCCTAGTCTAAATTTAGCCATCGCTAGTTTAGCCACGAGTAATAATTTCGCCCGTTGGGTGACGAAAGCACCCCTACCGGGGGGATATGTGCATCATGACTGTGAATGGACCGAGAGTCTAACCACGGAATGGATGGCATGGCAGGAAATGTTCTGTCTGCAAAAAATGCCGAGCTTGCCGATGTTAGAGCAATTAGAAGCAAATTATCGACCTAAACTGACTCTTTCGGGAGAAGGCGGCAGTTATGGCGGTCGATTAATGCAGAAACTAGGTATTAGTCTCTGGCAATGGTTATTTCAAGCATCAATTAGTCAAAGTTTCGCCCAAAGTCAGGGAATCGCCCTCGGCAAAAATCAGCCCCTGCGAATTCGCTTGGAATGTCGCAATCCCTATTTAATTCTGCTGCCCTGGGAAATTATGCAGCAAGCAGGTAAACAGGCTATATCTCTGCATCCGAATATACTCTTTAGCCGCACCACCAGCGATGTGGAACCACTACCACCGATAAAATCGAGTAATAGTCTCAATATTCTCTTAGTTATCGGCGAAAAACAGATTAAAACCGCCGCTAGTTCCCGCAATCTCACCGCCATTAATACCGGTGGAGAAACTAATTCCGACCAGGCACTGGAATCCGAGGCCGCCAATCTCATCCGGGCCATCTCCCCCGGGGGCAGTAGTTCCCCCCCTCAGATTTCCTATTTGGGAGTGAAAGTCAAAGTCGATACCCTAATTCGACCGGGGGCGAAAGAACTAACCCGGGCCTTGGATACGGGTAAATATCAAGCTTTTTTCTACGCTGGTCACGGAATGGCCGCCCCCAATGGCGGTTCCCTATTTCTGCGGCCAGGGGAACAGCTAAACGGGACGGAGTTAGCCCAAGCTTTGGTGAGAAATCAGGTCATTTTAACCGTTTTTAATGCCTGTTGGGGTGCTTATCCCGCTAAATCAGGTCAGGAGATGATCCCCCGCAGCAGTCTGGCGGAAGTCTTGATTCACCACGGCGTTCCCGCAGTTTTGGCCATGCGAGATGCGATCGCTGATCGAGAGGCCTTGAGTTTTATCGAAGTTTTTACCCGCACCCTCTTCGGGTTCAAAGACAAAGAAGCGCAGATGTCCAAGTTGTTTCCCGGTCCGAGAGTCCCTATTGATCAGGCCGTTCGCATCGCCAGGCAGCAGTTATTAACCCTCTACAAGTACAATCAACCCGCTTGGACTTTGCCGATCCTCTATATGCACCCGGAATTCGACGGGCAATTGCTGCAAACCTTTGATGAGACTCAATCACCGACGGTTATGCCCAATGTCTCCGGAACCATGCCCGCCGCTTTCTTATACTATCTCGATCGTCCCGAAAGAAAATGGTCAATCCGTGGTGGTGGCATGAATATAGGACGGGACATGGAAAATGATCTACAGATTACTGAAAAATGGGTTAGTAAAAACCATTGTCGGATCATTTGCCGTAAAAAACCCGATGATTCAGACTATCAATACTTTCTCGAAGATTTCTCCCGTTTTGGTACTTTTATCTACCAAGATGGCCACTGGAAACAGGTACATAACCAAGAAGTTCCCCTAGAGTCCGGTTTACAGATTCGCTTCGGCAGTTACCAAGGCCAAATCCTCGCATTTGTGGTCGAATAATTAGGGTTGGCTGAAAAAGTTTGTCGTCGGGTGTGGGGAAGTGGGGAAGTGGGGAAGTGGGGTGTGGGGTGGTCACTGCGTGCGCGTTGCGGGGGGAAGTGGGGAAATTGAACTAAAACCCTAAAACCCCAAAACCCCAAAACCTGCCTCCTGTCTCCTGTCTCGGAGTCTCGGAGTCTCCTGCCTTCGTTAACTAACTTTTTGCTTCCTCTTTAAGGGAATAAATTGGTTTAAACCAACCTTTGCGCCAGAAGTAGAAAATCAAGCCTCCCGCTACGGCTAACATGACTAACCAGACCATGAAATAACTCCATTCTCCTTTTAATTCTGGCATATTCTCGAAGTTCATGCCATAGACACCAACGATAAAAGTTAAGGGAATAAAAATCGTCGAAATTACGGTTAAAAACTTCATAATTTCGTTTAATTTATTGCCCATAGTGGACATATAAACATCCATCAAACTCGCCGCTAATTCTCGATAAGCTTCGATAATTTCCAGAATTTGAATGACGTGGTCGTAGGAATCCCGAAAATAAATTTGTACTTCATCGCTGACTATACCATGATGGTCACGCATGAGCAGATGTAGGACATTTCGCATCGGCCAAATTAAGCGACGCAGTGCCAATAATTCCCGACGGACATCATAGATTTCCTGCATTGTATCTCGATCGGGATTACTAATAATCGCATCTTCCAACGCTTCAATCCGATCTTCGTAGTGTTCTACCACGGGAAAATAACCATCGATAATCGTATCTAATAATAAATAGGTTAAATAATCCGCCCCCGATTTCCGTACTCGTCCCTGGGAAGTGCGAATTCGATCTCTGACTATCTCAAAACAGTCCTGTAATTCCTCCTCTTGAAAACTTAAAAGATAGCGTTTTCCCAAGACAAAACTCACCTGTTCCGTATCAAAACCGCTTTCATCTTCTTTCAGTCGCACCATCTGAGAAATCACTAACAATTGATTGTTATAGTCCTCTAACTTCGGTCGCTGCGGCACATTAACCACATCTTCTAATAACAAAGGATGCAGATTAAAAATTTCTCCCACCTGTTTTAAAACCGTCTCACTACCTAACCCTTGAATATCCATCCAAGACACGGTATTTGTGCCAATATAGGGGGCGCAAGCATTGGGGGTAATATCCACCTTGCGAACGGCGTTATCTTCATCGTAGTCGATTAAAATAATCCGCGAGGGTTTGGCATCTGGTTCAATAATTAATGTCCCTGGTTCACTACCCGGTTCATCATAAAAATAATCGAAGTAGTCTTCTTCCTCGTCTCCATCGGTATCGGGACGATTGTTGACGAATATATCGGGTTGTAGTTGGGTCATAAGCTTACAACAATCTGGCTAATTTGGGCAATAAGAAAACAGAAAAGTTAAAAAATTTAATTTGCCTAAAGTTACTATCTATCGCCATGAGATTACATTGACATACTCCCACCGTCAAGCTACGCTGTGACGGGGGATTCTTTCCACATCGCTGTTAGAAATTCCTTGTTCAACGAGACAACTTAGATTCTCAATGTCTCCACTGAAAACCCAGAGGTCGGACTCTCCCAAGGCGTTTGGGTCGGTTTCTGTTTGCCCAACAGTACCGTTGAGATAATTTCCCAAGTATTGTAACCCTTTTTTAAGAATGTTGATTGCTGCATTATGATCCCTATCTAAGACTGTTTGACAATTAGGACATTGATGAGTTCTAGTGCTTAAGGATTTTTGAACTCTCGTCCCACAAACTGAACAATCTTGAGTCGTGAAATGTGGTGGTACAGCAACACAAACAATCCGATAAATCTTGGCAAAATAATTCAACCATTCAGTGAATTGATACCAAGAAGCATCACTAATCGACTTGGCAAGTTTACGGTTTTTGACTAAGTTTCTTACCTTTAAAGCTTCATAGACTACCAAATCATTAGACTGGACTAACGCCAAAGCGTCTTTAATTGCTTTGTCTTTACGTTGTCTTGACACTTTAAGATGAAGCCTAGCTACTTTTATCCGTTGCTTGTGATAGTTTTTAGACTGTTTCTTTCCTTGACGAAACTTTTTGGATAATCGTCGTTGTGCTTTTTT
>NZ_JAPZSR010000463.1:0-2527 GCF_027531875.1 Microcystis sp. LE19-84.1B
TCTAAGACTTTCCGGTATAGTTCACTTATCATTTTCGTTATTTAGGTCATATATAGTAAATATGACTTATCTTTTTTTGGAGTCTGTGTCTGTATTCCATGCTACATAAGCTTTTCAGCTTGCTTGTCCCCCTGTCAGATGCAATTAACCAATCATCATCATCTACCCTACAATCCCAAACTCGTAGAACGAGCCAAAGAACTCCGTAAAAACATGACCAAAGCTGAAAGAAAACTTTGGTATGAATACTTAAAAATTTTTCAATATAGAGTTCATCGTCAAAGACCGATTAATCAATTTATTGTTGACTTTTATTGCCCCGAATTAAAATTAGTGATTGAAATTGATGGTGATATTCATAATAGTGAAGATGCTCAGAACTATGACTTAGAAAGAACCCAAATTTTATCCAGTTATGGATTAACAGTAATCCGCTTTACTAATCAAGAAGTTTTGAGTAATTTTGAGGTAGTTTGTGGAGTAATTGGAAGTTTGATCCCCCCAACCCCCCTTGATAAGGGGGGCTTTGATCCTCCTAATCCTTCTTGATCCTCTAAGGGCTTTGATCCATCCTTATTAAGGGGCTTTGATCCCCGCCACTCCCCCTGATAAGGGGGGCTTTGATCCATCCTTATTAAGGGGGATCTGACAATTTTTAACACCTAACTAATTAGAAAGGAAAAGAATAGCGAAAAAAGTTCTATATACAACTTTTGCAAGGGAAATCAAGGAGAAAATCAAGGATTTACAATCTCGGTTTCAGAACAGTCCACTGGGTTACGGGAGCCATTGCTTTCCAACCTAAAAACTTACCGACTGGTTCTGCTTTTTCAATGCCAATTCGCAGCAGTTCCCCTCCTAATTTACTATGCCATTGCAAGAGGACTAATTCGCTTTCAATTGTAACAGTGTTAGCAACAAGACGACCCCCGGGGCGCAGGGCTAACCAACAGGTTTCCAATAGGTGGGGTGTGGTGATACCGCCACCAATAAAAATAGCGTCCGGTTGCGGTAAATCTTCCAGGGCGCTCGGTGCGATTCCGGCGACGATTTGCAGGTGGGGCGTTCCCAGGGCGGCGGCATTATCGGCAATGTATTGTAATCTGGTGGGATGATGTTCGATCGCAATCCCCTGACAACGGCGATCGCTCCGCAGCCACTCAATGGCAATGGAACCACAACCCGCCCCCACATCCCAGAGCAATTGTCCGGGTAAGGGAGCCAATCTACTCAGCGTGATAGCACGAACTTCTCTTTTTGTCAACTGTCCGTCATGATGGTAGGCAGAATCCGGCAGTCCGGGAAGGCGCGGCACCCAGGTGGGGGGATGGGAGGAGATGCAGCTAATGGCAATGACATTTAAATCCGCCAGATCTGTAAACTGCCAATCGTTGGCGATGCCTTGAATGTGGCGTTCCAGGGTTCCCCCTAGATGTTCTAAAACCGTGATGGAACTCTCGCCAAAACCTCCCTCCCTGAGCAGCCGAGCAGCGATCGCCGGAGTCTGAGCATCGGCGCTCAGTACCAGCAGTTTGGCGCCGGGATACAGCACCCCATTCAACCAAGCCGGGGGCCGACCGCACAAACTCAAAGTTTCCACTTCACTCAGGGACCAACCCAAACGACTACAGGCAAGACTAAAGCTAGAAGGAGAGGGAATAATCGTCATTTCCTCCAGGGGAATCTGGCGGGTGAGGGTGACACCAATTCCATAGCACATGGGATCACCACTGGCCAAAACACAGACGGATTGACCACGAAGGCGGATAATCTCGTTAATGGAGTCTTGAATAGGAGAAGTCCAGAGCAGTTTTTGCCGTTGATCCTCTGGGGGTAACATTGCCAGATGACGTTCACCACCGACAATAACTGATGCGAAAGAAAGCAGACTTCGCCCCACTGAACTTAACCCTTCTAAGCCATCTTCACCAATTCCTATGATCGATAGCCATTTCGATTTACAATTGCGATCCGCCATATTAAAAAAAATCGCTACTATTTCATTATCTGCCATCAGGCTCTATCCTTCAAACAAGATATAATCGGGTTAGTGCCAAGTTAATTCAGAGGAAAAAGTATGACCACCACCGCCGATGACGTTTGGAGATTATTAGCCGAATTAGTAGAAGCTCAAAAAGAGACAGAAAGATGCTTTCAAGAAACGGAGCGACGCTTTCAAGAAACCGAGCGTGTTCTCAAGGAACAATCTTTAGAAACCGAGCGACGCTTTCAAGAAACTGAGCGTGTTCTCAAAGAACAATCTTTAAAAACTGATCGCCAAATTACCAGACTCAGTCAAGAAATTGGTAATCTTGGAGGTAAATGGGGACGTTTTGTCGAAAATATGGTAGCCCCCGCTTGTGAGACTTTATTTTTAAATCGTGATATTCCCGTACATCAAGTTAGTCAAAGAGTCAGAAAACGTCTCGACGGTAAAACCCTAGAAATTGATGTGTTAGTAACTAATGAGAATCATGTGCTAGTAGTGGAAGTCAAAAGTAGTTTAAGTGTAGATGATGTCAAAGAA
>NZ_JAPZSR010000413.1:0-5574 GCF_027531875.1 Microcystis sp. LE19-84.1B
TTTTAATTGTTCGAGTATATTTTCGGCTAGTCTTTTCGTATAGGTTCGTTTACTGGCGACAAAATCTAACTCTTCGCTAAAGGGTTTTCGACAATTATCGCACTTAAATTGACGACGATTAACTTGTAGGTACACTGGTTGTCCTGAGATTGGTAAATCTTTGACTAAATGTCGATGATTTTGGTGTAGTTTATCGCTCTCTAACCCACAACGAGGACAGGTTGCTTTTTGATTTTTCGATTCGATTCGTCAAACTATACCGATATTTTCTAGGTGTCGATAGCCTTGAATAGAGGTTCCTTCTAGGTTCAAGAATTTGTCAAGTATCATAAGTAAAATACTCTGGTTTTTGGCTATTATATCAAATTTTAACTCAATTGTCTATCTTTTGGTATTAACCTGTTTGTGCCGTAAGTGTCTTCCTGTATAGATTTCAGCTATTTTTGAGCCTAGCTACTCTCATCGAATTTTATTTTAAGTTAATTATTTGCATAACAATTACCGAAGAGCCGAATAAGTTTCGGCTTTTGTGTCAATCTGCGCGATCTTTGGGCGATCGCCGAAAGCTCCAGCCTTTCCCGCCACTGCCATCTGCACCATATTTTGAAACAGGTCTGTCAATGAAATTCCAGCAGCCTGAGCCATCATTGAAATGACGCTTTTCTGAGCAAACGAACAATACAAACCTGCTTCTAAAAACCACGGCTGTCCGTGTGGATCGATCCGAAAATCAAACAAACTGTAATGCCGACAGCCCAAAGCAACGTGACATTGTTTTGCGAGCGCCCAAACTCGCTGAGTCACTGGATCGCTAGGATCAACAATCCACGCCTTGGTTTTCTCTTTAGCAGCACAATCCAAACTACCATCTTCATTTTGCTTGAGTTTATCTGCATAAGTCCGAATCGGATGAGTTTCGGGATTCACGGCGTACTCTTCTAGCGGCAAGCAAACTAACTCGCCCGCTTGCACAATCACCCCACAGCGAACTTCTCGACCCAGTTCGATAAACTCCTCAACTAAGACTTCATCTGCATACTCAAAGGCAGTTGCTAAAGCAGCATTTCCATCGGTTGTCTCGGTAACTAAACTCAAACCCAATGAATTATCGGAATGGTTCGGCTTAATAATCGACGGACGGGATACAGATAAGCAATCGCCTCGATGCAGAACCTTGCCAGCGGGCACGGTCACCCCGGCTGCGGAGACAACCGCTTTCGCCTTTGCCTTATCTGCGGCTAACGCCATTAGCTCAGCCGAATTTCCCACATACGGAATTTTGAGCAGATCGAATAGCGCACGGTACTGAGTCATTCCGGGCAGGCAGAACATTTGGGGTACCATCACATCGATCTGAAGTTGAATTAAAACCGCGACCGCTTCAGGGACTGAAACTGAGGGAGTCTGGGCGATCTCGGCATTGTCTAAAGATTTGGGAAACCGCCACCTCAAATCTGGCGACACGTAGGCAATGTGGAACTCATAGAGGTCTGGATTCGCCGTATTTTGTAGACAATCTTGGGCATAGAGTCGCGACAACTCACAGTAAAAATCGCTCACAGCAGAGCCAACTAGATGCAAAATCTGCAATTTTTCCATGCTCTAGTCTCCTCCCAGTTCAACAAGCTTGCCAATGTTGAAGTCAATCCGAATCCATTCACTGCCGCGCCGAAAACTTCCCAGCAGTAATAGCGGAATCTGCCAATGATGCACCATTAAAAAAGGGAGGGGATCGTCCCACTCAAAGATGGCATCTTTGCCGTTGACGAGAATCTGTAATCGTTGCCTGAGCATCTTTGGAGAAAGTAGCTGGGTTAGCAATCTCCAAACTTCGTGATAAGTCCAATAGGTTGGGCGGCTAGAGGCAAGTGGCTGAGCCATCTGGGGGAGTGGATGTAGATTTAGATAAGCCTGTGCTACATCAGGATGGTTGTAGAACATCGTGATGGCAGAGTGTGTGCGCGGATTGCATTCGATCGCATAAACCTGTCCATCATCTGCTGCCTGAATGAAGTCGAAAGACACTTGTCCCGTAAGGTTCAGCCCCTTGACAAAGGCGAGAATCCACCGTTCAATCTCAGAATGATCAACGTGTTCGTAGTTGACCTGAAACGCTGAAGACTTGCAGCAGCAGTGAAGCTGCACGTGTCCTTGACGAACAGTACTATGGGTACAATATTCTTGCCCTGGAATATACTCCTGCATAATCCAGGGATTTGCTTCAGAAATGGGCAGCGATCGCACAAAAGTCGCCGTTTCCTCAGCAGTCGGACGGGGCAACTGCGTCAGATCCAATCGCCGCACTGAATCGTAAGGAATGCTTTTGAGGATATAGGGACGCTTTGCCTTACTAAAATCAAAGTCAATCACCTGCTGAGGATGGGTGATGCGATGGGATTTTGGCACGCTTAACCCTAGGGTTCCTGCGGCGATCGCAAAGGCGTACTTATCATCCAGTTGCTTGAGCCTCTCTACATCCACATGCATGACGGTGCAATGGGGCGCCAGCATTTCGGCAATCAGCGCATCATAATAACTGGCAACGGGGCTACAAACGGGAACGTAAACAGTAACGTTTTCTTTTTGCACAATCTCCAGTAATGCCTGAGCATACTGGGACGATTGCGGTTTGGGTATGGTGTAGAACCGATCAACGCACCGAGAAAAGCGGTGTCCGGTTAACCAGTACTTGTGCATCTCCACTAGGATGACTCGGTGCCCTGCTTTGTGAAATGATCGCGCAAGCTGCAAGGCTTTAGTCATCTTGCCGCCGCTAATGAGAACCGTTTGCGGATTGACTGTGGTTGAACGCAAAGCGCTCGCTACGCGAGATCGCGCCGGGCGAAGAACTAGCGATCTCAGCAAAGCAATCGACACGAGGGTAAGGTTGAACGGCAATGCCAGCAGCAGCAAAGTAAGAGTGGCAAGGGTTTTTAACCGCGATCTCACCCCGCTGCTGCCCGCACTGACCGCTGGCTCAGAGAGAAGCTTAACGGGAGCGGTTTTTATCATAGGTTTAAGTGGGCGGATTAATGGACTACATACGCCGAATCAAGGTCAAGCCGTCTCGCAGAGGTAGCAGGACTTGCTCAACTCGTGGATCGTGGCTCAGGGTTTGGTTGAACTGTGCGATCGCCTTGCCATTGGGCGTAGGCGTTTCCGAGAGATAGGGCTGCCCCTGCATCAAAGTATTGTCCGCACAGATTAACCCGTTTGGAGCTAACAGCGAGGTAGTCAGGAGCAGATTGAGGTAGTCGATGTAACCTGCTTTATCGGCATCAATAAAGACTAGATCGAACACCTCTCCTGCCTCTGCAAGCTGCTTCAGGGTTTCAAGAGCAGGCGCCACCTTGACTACGATTTTGTGTCCGGCCGTCGACTCGTTAAAACACTGCCGCGCAAATTCAGCCACATAAGCATCAACCTCACAAGCCACGACCTGTCCATCGCTGGGCAATGCCTCTGCCATCGCTAGAGCCGAATAGCCCGTAAACAGGCCAATCTCTAGCACCCGTTGCGCTTGCGTCAAATGCACCAGAAATTTGAGCATTTGACCTTCCACATGCCCAGAGAGCATTTCCTGCTCTAGCTGGCGCACTGTTTCACCATCCGTAAATCGCTTGCTCCAGTCCTCCGCTTGAGTCCGTTGCACCAAGGCAGCCAAGGCAGGCGATTCGGGTGTCGTACAAACATCCAAATACGGGTCGAGTCCGCAAGCTAGGGCACAGACTTGCTGCAATTCAGCTTTGAAAACCGGATCAAGCCCATCGATCGACTCGGCGCGACCGACCAAGGCTGCTAACTTCGCTGAGATAATTCCAACGGGCGTAACGGGTCTCATACGCCTGCTCCCTCTAAGGCTGGATCGAGGCGCACGTACATATCCTCACCATTGCCCTGACGAGGATAGTTTTGAGCGATCGCTCGGTGAACCGCTAAGGCCTTGTCCAACTCAGATCGCGTTAGGTCGTTCATAAACACGCACTGCCCAATCGGGCGGGGAGCCGCTGCTCGCTGCAAACCATCGCGAGTCCGCGTAATTGCTTCGGTCGCTTTCCACAGGAGTTCTGGGGTGAGATAGGGGCTATCGATCGCCAGCCCCAATCGGCTCATTAAGCCTAAAATGCGATTGCGGTCTTCAACCGAAATATAGCGGCGCAACTGGGCGATCGTCGCCGTAAATGCCATATCAATGTTGACGCTATGACCGTGCAACATCGGTGGTTCTGGCGTTAATTCTAGCGTCGGACTCCAGGTATGACCGTAAGCAATCACTCGATCTAAATCTAGCTCATGCAGGTTGGGCACCTCTAGCTCTAACATGACTTGAATTGCCTTGTAAGTCAGACGGTGCCCCACAGCTTGCAACTCAGGGGTGCCATTCAGATAGCCAAAACGGCTGTGCATCAATGCCGCACCATGTTCTTCTAGCAGCTCAAAGATTTCTTGATTGCCCACAACTGCAATCTTGATTAACTCTGCCATTCCGTTGCGAATTTGATCGATCGGCAAAGTTCCCAAAAATGAGAAATCAAGAATCACCTTTTGAGAGGCATGATACGCACCAAGACGATTCTTTAGTTTGCCGTGATTGACAGCAACCTTAATCGCCACGCTAGCATCAATCAAGCCAATCAAGCTTGTGGGCACGCGAATGTAGTTGGTTTTGCGACGATAGGCAGAACAAGCAAACCCAGCAACATCGGTCGTGAGTCCGCCACCCACAACCAAAACAGGCTCCTTACGCACCAGTCCAAAGTCGGCAAACGCATCGACAATCTTCTCGAAAGTTCTCAGAGTCTTTTCAGGCTCTTTGATGCTGACTTGAAAAACAGTCAAATCGATTTGATAGTGAGCGAAGTACCGATCGATCTGCTGGCGATACAAACCGTAAACAGTTTGATCAATCACCATCAAGCAGCGTCTGAATGGTGCATAACTTTCGGCAATTTCGGGATTCCCAATTTTGAAAGCACCGTTTACATAGAGCAAACTGAAATCAATTTTTTCGTAGCCTTCAATATGAAAGGCACAATCTGTAGACGTAAAAGTAGCCCTGATGCCTGCCATAAGGTTTCATTCTGAGATTCTGTTACAAAGGTAACAGAATCTCAGAATTTATTCAACATCTCCTGGCAATTATGTTTTGCCCTAGTGGTCTGTCAAAGCAAAAGTGACGGATAATAGGGAATACAAATCAACAGAATCCCAGAAGCAATGCCCGCCAAACGATATCTGATCTCTCTGAGTGATGAGGAACGCCAAACTTTAGAACAACTGACAACTAAAGGAAAAGCCTCAGCCCGTAAAATTAATCATGCTCGTATCTTGCTCAAAGCCAATCTCAATCAAGAGTCCGATCGCTATCGCTGTAGGGTGCGTTCCCTAATGTGGCTCCCACTGCTCCACTGATCGATTTTTGGGGAACGCACCATAGACATCTCCAAAAATTTATAAGTCAGTCACAGCAAGGAAGAGAGGCAGATTAGACCAAGAGTCAAAATTAGCTCTCAAAACCGATTAATCAGGGTTTAAAGAGACAAAATCCAATTTTGACGGAAAACTATGGCTAAT
>NZ_JAPZSR010000315.1:0-22887 GCF_027531875.1 Microcystis sp. LE19-84.1B
ACATCCTAATATATCTTCTAAGTAAAGTCGTACCTCGATAAACTCAAATAACCCTACCGCTTTACTAAATTCTACCAATAAATCTACATCACTGTCAAAACGTGCTTCATCCCTTGCTACTGAACCAAATAGAGACAGAGACTTTACCCCTAGTTTTTCTAATTGTTCTCGGTGTGTTGCAAGAATTGTTAGTACCTCATCTCGTTTCATGGCTATTTTCTGAAATCTGATTCCTTCATTGTAACCTTAATGTTTGTTTGATGAATAACATTAGACCTCGATCTAATATTATCTCAAGGCTCAAAGTCTTTTTAGTTAAGAAACTTACCCAAATAAAAATGATTTTAATCGCCCCATATTTTTTCAATGAAATCAAATTGGCAACGATAGATATACATTTCAGCCATAGAACTACTTAATTAGTACATAGTATAAAAGCAAGCTGTGATTGGGTGATAATTTTTGGAGATGTCTCTTGAACAAGAGGATAACTTATGAATGTCTTTCTCAGCTTTAATTCTCCTATTCTAAACTGGTAAAAAATCAAAATCTATAATTTCTGCAAAGGTATAAGGACAAACTTGCGGAAACGTATCAACAGATAAACCAGTTTTTTTGATTACCGATCGCTTGGCTTTATCATAAATTATATCTAACCTAGAAGCCCCATAATTGTAGAGGGTTTTTGACTGGAATAAAATTTCTAGTTCTAGACGGAAATTATCGATTTCATCGGCCCATCCCCGGCCACAATTACCTTTTTCAGTCAGCCAATACTGATACATTAATAAATATTTAACGGTTTGAATTAGATAGCTTTCCACTTGGTTTCTTTGTTCTCTCCCCAAATCTTCTATCTCCGTTAAAAGATGTTCCCAATCTAAATTTTTCATCTCCCCGCGTCGAATTTGTTCGGTGGTTCGCTCAATCCACAAAACAAAGTCCTGATCATAAAGTTGTTTTAATTCTTCCCACTGCATAGATTTTTGAGATTGAGCGGCGCTTTTATGATCAATCATAAACAACAAAACCCCCCACCAATGGGCGGGGGGTTTTTTAGTTACCTAATTCAAGGTTTAGCCGAACTTGCCAGCAGTGGAAGCGATCAAGAAGGCGGCGTAGGTGAAGATATAGCCAACGGTGAAGTGAGCTAAACCAACCAAACGAGCCTGAACGATCGAGAGAGCTACGGGTTTGTCTTTCCAACGAACGAGGTTCGCCAGAGGAGTACGTTCGTGGGCCCAAACGATAGTTTCGATCAACTCTTGCCAGTAACCACGCCAAGAGATCAGGAACATGAAACCGGTTGCCCAAACCAGGTGTCCAAAGAGGAACATCCAGGCCCAGACAGAAAGGTTATTAACACCGTAGGGGTTGTAACCGTTGATTAACTGAGCCGAGTTAGCCCAGAGGTAATCGCGGAACCAGCCCATCAGGTAGGTGGAGTTTTCGTTAAACTGAGCCACGTTACCCGACCAGACACCGAGGTGTTTCCAGTGCCAGTAGAAGGTTAACCAACCCAGGGTGTTCAACATCCAGAACATGGCTAGGTAGAAGGAATCCCAAGCAGAGATGTCGCAAGTACCGCCACGGCCGGGACCGTCGCAAGGGAAGGAATACCCGAAGTCTTTTTTATCGGGCATTAATTTGGAACCACGAGCGTCTAAAGCACCTTTAACCAGGATTAGAACGGTGGTGTGTAAACCAAGAGCGATCGCATGGTGAACGAGGAAGTCGCCAGGACCGATGGTTAAGAATAGGGAGTTAGTGCCGCTATTGATTGCGTCTAACCAACCGGGTAACCAAACATCACCGTAGTTGGGATAGGCGGTGTAAGCGATACTATCGGGGTTAGACAACAGTACGTTCATGCCGTACAGGGTTTTACCCGAAGCTGCTTGCACGAATTGAGCAAACACAGGTTCGATCAAGATTTGTTTTTCGGGAGTACCGAAAGCGACGACCACATCGTTATGAACGTAGAGGCCGAGGGTGTGGAAACCTAAGAAAAGGGAAACCCAGCTTAGGTGAGAGATGATCGCTTCTTTATGCTCCAGCATCCGCGCCAGCACGTTATCTTTGTTCGCTTCGGGATCATAGTCACGCACGAAGAAGATAGCACCGTGAGCGAAAGCACCCACCGCTAGGAAACCAGCGATGTATTGGTGGTGGGTATAAAGAGCCGCTTGGGTAGTGTAGTCCTTAGCGATAAAGGCATAAGGGGGTAGCGCGTACATATGCTGCGCCACCAGAGAGGTGATCACGCCTAAAGAAGCGAGAGCCAAACCGAGTTGGAAGTGGAGAGAGTTGTTAACCGTGTCATAAAGATTTTTGTGACCGGCTCCTAACTTACCACTGGGGGGTCTGTGTGCATTGAGGATGTCCTTAATGCTGTGACCGATGCCCCAGTTGGTGCGGTACATATGACCAGCCACAATGAAGATCACAGCGATCGCCAAGTGGTGGTGAGCCATATCGGTTAACCAGAGGGACTCGGTTTGGGGATGGAAACCACCTAAGAAGGTGAGAATCGCAGTTCCCGCGCCTTGGGCAGTACCGAAAATGTGGTTAGCAGTATCGGGGTTTTCCGCATACACACCCCAGTCACCGGTGAAGAAGGGTAGTAAACCCGCCGGGTGGGGGGGAGTGGAGAGGAAGTTGTCCCAACCAACGTGCTGACCGCGGGATTCGGGGATAGCAACGTGAACGAGGTGTCCGGTCCAAGCCAGAGAGCTAACACCGAACAGAGCGGCGAGGTGGTGGTTCAGGCGAGATTCAGCGTTTTTGAACCAAGCGAGGCTAGGACGGAACTTAGGTTGTAAGTGTAACCAGCCAGCAAAGAGGAAAATCGCCGAGAGAATCAGCAGGAACACCGCACCTTGGTATAGGTCTTGGTTGGAGGTCATACCGATGGTGTAGAACCAGTGGTAAACCCCGGAATAGGCGATGTTAACCGGATTAGAAGCACCAGCTTGAGTGAAGGCATCTACAGCACCTTTACCGAACTGGGGATCCCAAATCGCATGGGCGATGGGACGGATATTTAAGGGATCTTTGATCCACTGCTCGAAGTTGCCTTGCCAAGCGACGTGGAATATAGTGCCGGAAGTCCACAGGAAAATGATTGCAATGTGGCCGAAGTGCGACGCGAAAATCTTTTGGTAGAGATTCTCTTCCGTCATGCCATCATGACTTTCAAAATCGTGGGCTGTGGCGATCCCGTACCAAATCCGACGGGTGGTCGGATCTTGGGCTAGATCTTGGCTAAATTTAGGGAATTTAGTTGCCATAGCTGTTTAGGAAATTCTCCTCTCTAAATAACTGAGGCTCTTACACGAGTGCTGGTTATTTCCTTTTTTAAATTCACCTTCTGTAATAGGAAACGCTTACAGAGGTATCGGTCAATCGACGCTGGTTCAGCCTAGTCTTGCCAATCCCCGGGGGACTGGCAAGCCCTTATAGGCAAGTTTAGCCAATCGAGAGACTTCTGGCCAAGAAGAATGCCCAAGTGGTGACAATACCGCCTAAGAGGTAGTGAGCCACACCAACGGCACGACCTTGAATGATGCTCAGGGCGCGAGGTTGGATAGCGGGGGCAACTCTTAACTTGTTGTGCGCCCAGACGATCGACTCGATTAATTCTTGCCAGTAGCCGCGACCACTGAACAGGAACATCAAGCTAAACGCGAAGACGAAGTGACCGGCTAGGAACATGATTCCGTAGGCAGACAGGGCGGAGCCATAGGAATTAATGACTTGCGCTGCTTGCGCCCAGAGGAAATCCCGTAACCAACCGTTGATGGTGATGGCACTTTGGGCGAAGTTACCGAGGGTAACGTGGGTGACAGTGCCATCGGGGGCGACGGTTCCCCAGACATCGGACTGCATTTTCCAGCTAAAGTGGAAGATTACAACCGAGATGGAGTTGTACATCCAGAACAGGCCGAGGAAGACGTGATCCCAACCGGAAACTTGGCAGGTACCGCCGCGACCGGGACCATCGCAGGGGAAACGGAAACCGAGATTCGCTTTATCGGGAATCAGACGGGAACCGCGAGCGTAGAGAACCCCTTTGAGGAGAATCAACACGGTGACATGGATGGTGAAGGCGTGGATATGATGCACGAGGAAATCGGCAGTACCGAGAGTGATCGGCATCATGGCCACTTTGCCACCCACTGCTACCACGTCGCCACCGAAAGCATAACTAGCAGTAGTGAGAGCGTTAGGAGCGGTGTTGCCGGGGGCCAGGGTGTGGAGACTTTGTACCCATTGGGCAAAGATGGGTTGTAGTTGAATTCCCGTATCCGAGAACATATCTTGGGGACGACCAAAAGCCCGCATGGTGTCGTTGTGAATGTATAAACCGAAGCTATGGAAGCCAAGGAAAATACATACCCAGTTCAGGTGGGAGATAATTGCGTCGCGATGACGGATCACCCGATCGAGCAGGTTATCCACGTTTTTGGCCGGATCGTAGTCCCGCACCATGAAGATCGCTCCGTGCGCTCCCGCACCGACGATTAAGAAGCCACCGATCCAAGTGTGGTGAGTGAACAAGGATAGTTGGGTGGCGTAGTCAGTCGCCTGATAGGGATAGGGCGGCATGGCGTACATATGGTGGGCCACGATGATGGTTAGCGAACCTAAGAGAGCTAGGTTAATCGCTAACTGGGCGTGCCAAGAGGTGGTCAGGATTTCGTACAGTCCTTTGTGACCTTGACCGGTGAAGGGACCCTTGTGGTTTTCGAGGATTTCCTTCATGCTGTGACCGATACCCCAGTTGGTACGGTACATATGACCAGCAATGATGAATAATACGGCGATCGCCAAGTGATGGTGAGCGGTATCGGAAAGCCAGAGACCACCGGTCACGGGGTTCAAGCCACCTTTGAAGGTGAGGAAATCCGAGTAAGCACCCCAGTTAAGGGTAAAGAAGGGGGTCAAACCCTGGGCGAAACTGGGATATAAATCCGCCATCTTGCTCGGTTCGAGAATGAACTCGTGGGGCAAGGGGATATCTTGGGGAGCGACTCCCGCATCGAGGAGTTTGTTCACCGGTAAAGAAACGTGAATCTGATGACCGGCCCAACCTAGGGAACCTAAGCCGAGTAAACCCGCCAAGTGGTGGTTCATCATCGATTCCACGTTTTGGAACCATTCCAGTTTCGGTGCGCTTTTGTGGTAATGGAACCAACCGGCAAACAGCATCAGGCCCGCCATCACTAAACCACCGATAGCGGTGCAGTATAGCTGATAGCTGTTGGTGAACCCGGAGGCGCGCCAGAGGTAGAACAGACCAGAGGTGATCTGAATACCGTGGAAACCGCCGCCCACATCGCCGTTGAGGATGCCTTGACCGACGATCGGCCAGACCACTTGGGCGCTGGGTTTGATGGCGAGCGGGTTGGTTAACCAAGCTTCATAGTTAGAAAATTTCGCGCCGTGGAAGTACATTCCACTAAGCCAAACGAAGACAACGGCGAGATGTCCGAAGTGGGCGCTGAAGATTTTCCGAGAAATATCTTCGAGATCGCTGGTTTGACTATCAAAATCGTGGACGTTGGCGTGTAGGTTCCAAATCCAGGTAGTGGTTTTGGGTCCTTTGGCTAAAGTGCGATCAAAATGCCCCGGTTGACCCCACTTCTCAAAGGAAGTAGGTACTGGGTCTTTATCTACAATCACTTTAGCTACCGCCTCTTTGGGGGGGAGTGCCATGAGGATTCTCCTCTCTCGACAATAGACTTAGCGTTTTATTTGAGGATAGATTTTTTAACCTAAAAAAGGCAAGTTGAAATCTGACCCACCTTTTGTTAATGTCGCTTGACTTTCCTCTTGGGTGAGATTCCAGTCGAAAGCATCAATAGTAGATGATAAGTCTTTGTTCTCTTGTCTGTTCGTTATGCTTAACAATAATTAAAATTCTCTCAATCCTTGATAGGAGAGACATTTTCTGCTATGGACGGTCTTAGTCAGGGTCAGACCGGTGATTTTTCTTTACAAAAGTTTATTAATTGTCGCCCCGGAAGCCGATTTCCCCCTTTTCTCCCCCACCAGACCATATAGAAAATTCAATAGATAGATTCTCAAAAAACAATCAAACAATTCTGTAAAATTGAGGCCATGACCTGATCTTCTCGCGCTTTTGCTGACACCAGAGCATTCAATGACTCTAGCAAAATCAATGGTTTGTATAGATTTTGGCCTTGGCTCTAGGAGGAACGTGCTATCCCTACTACATAAATTAATCCCAGTCAAAACCCTTCGTATATGTCTTGTGATCGGTTTACTGACCACTCTGTTAACCGCCTGTGGCGATCGCCTGACGGCGACCAATCTCCCCACTTCCGAAACCCCTCATCTTCCCGTCGTCCAAGGCCGCATTTCTGAGGTTGCTCCCCCGGCCCTAATTCAGGAACTGCGCCCCAGTTTAGATCGTTACGCTCCCCAAGTAACGATTCTCAGTCCTCTGCCCGAACAAGTTTTCGATGACCCTCAGGTGACAGTTAAACTACAAGTGTCAGAGCTGCCGATTTTCCAAGACGATACCCTGAAATTAGGACCCCACTTGAGCCTAATTGTCGATAATGAACCAGCAGCGGCTATCTACGACCTCAAGCAACCGATTATCCTAGAAAATCTTGCCCCCGGTACTCACACCCTCCGCGTTTTTGCCCTGCGTCCTTGGCAGGAAAGTTTTAAAAATGATGGGGCTTTCGCTGAAACAACCTTTCATATTCTGACAAAAACAGGCAAAAATGCCCCTGATAACAACTTACCCCTGTTAACCTACAGTAGTCCGCAAGGAATCTACGGTGCGGAACCGATCCTGCTCGATTTTTATCTGAGTAATGCTCCTCTACGTCTTTCCAATACTGCCAACGAAGATAATAATCTTCAAGATTGGCGCATTCGTGTCACTGTCAACGGTGAGAGTTTTCTGCTTGATACTTGGGAACCAATCTATCTCAAGGGTTTTGCCAAGGGCAATAACTGGGTACAACTAGAATTCATCGATGGTAAGGGAAATAAAATCGAAAACGAGTTTAATACCAGCGTGCGCGTGATTAGCTTTGATCCCTCTTACCAAGACGGCCTCAGTCAATTAGTCCGCGGCGATTTATCCCCTATAATTGCCCGTAGCATTGTTGATCCCAACTATCAAACTATTCCTAGTCTAGAGGAAGAAACCCCCGTTATTGAGCCAGAAACCCCTATAGTTGAGGAAGAAACCCCTGTAGTTGAGGAAACCCCTGTTATTGAGGAAGAAGAAACCCCTGTTATTGAGCCAGAAACCCCTATAGTTGAGGAAAACCCTGTTATTGAGCCAGAAAGCCCAATAGTTGAGGAAAACCCTGTTATTGAGCCAGAAAGCCCTGTTATTGAGCCAGAAAGCCCAATAGTTGAGGAAAACCCTGTTATTGAGCCAGAAAGCCCAATAGTGGAAGAAAAACCAGTAGAGACAGAAACAATCGAAAAGGTCGAGGAAACCCCTGAAGCGATCGAATCTCCCCTAACCACCATACCAGAGACAAAGGAGATTAACGAACCTGCCCCCGGTATTCAGCCTCCGCTAGAAGTGGAACCCATTCCCGAACCCCAGAACAATAGCGAGCAAAAAATCACCATTTTTGATCGCGTTCAACAAACCTTAAACCGCTTCCAGTTAGCCTCTCCCCCAGCAGAAAAAGATATCGAACTACCCACCCTCGATCCTCAATTATTCACCAATATCGAGCGGTCTTAGAGCCCAGCTTAATCCTGTTTTTAGGGGAAGTGGGGAGGTGGGGATTTTTCAGTGAGCAGTGAACAGTAAACAGTAATCAGTGAAAAGAAAGTTCCCAAGTTTGGTTCTATTGGAGTTAAGGTGATCAGCTTATCTTATCGAAAAAAGGGCATCAGCCTTATGTCCCTACCATTAATAACCATTATGTAACACAGTGAACATTTTTCACCTGATGTCCAGAAGACCCCAAAGTTTTCACCTAACACTGTCTATTCAACACTGCAATCTGATAACTGATAACTGATAACTGATAACTGAAATCCCCAACCGCTCGATCGAGAAATTATTAAACAAATATTTCGCAATATAGACAAAATTAGGAACTAGGTTATAATCTAGAACGTCTCTAGGTAATTTACTAACTTTTTGCTTGAGGTAATTGTGTTTAACAAAATTTCCCTTGTCGCTGGTTTTGCCGGTTTAGTTGCCCTAACTACCCTTGGCGCCGTACCCGCACAAGCAGAACCGCAAAATAACGAAATCCTGATCAGTCAACTGCGCGGCCATAACACCTACAGAGGTGAGCCACAACTCAACCCCGGTGACTATATACTAGGTCGCGTCCGGGGAACCGTGGGTGGGATTCTGTCCGTCCAATTGATCAGACCTGTGACAGTGGATGGCAAAGAAATTTTCAGTGGCGACTTCACCGACGGAACCACCGCTCGTATTGTTGGGGATGCCACGGGTGGTGACGATGTACTATTGCAAGTGGTAGATGGCAAATTAGTTTATGTGGGTAAAGCTCACCCCTATTGGGTTTCCCGCTTGAAACTAAGATCGGAAACCGCTACCAGCAGCAATCGCTCGCAACTTTTAAGAGAACTTAACCAAAAAGAATCCGCTTGGGGACTTCCCGCTTTACCGCCGGAAACCAGAACCTTTACTGAAGTTGCTCCTCAACCCGCTCCCGAGCCTAGTGTATCTCCTATCCGCGGACTTTGGTAGTGGGAAGACATCAGCAGAAAATCTCTTGTCTTTAGACTGAGAAGCTGAAAAATCCTCTCAAAGTCTAATATAAATGTACTAAATGCACCCCTCTTTTTTCGATCGAAGGGGGGGGTTTTTTATTTAGTCAAAAATCGAGAAATAATTGTATTTCAGCCCAGATTCTCGTCAAAACATCGGTAAGGGCATGATCGCTATCTAATTCGATTAATTTTACCCAAGGACGATTTATGCGATAATGGCGACTATTTTCTAGGGGAATCACCTCATCGGCACGACCATGAATAATCAGGGTGGGGAGCTGCCTGATTAACTTTTCTTGGGGATAATTAGTTAAATCCTCGATAAATTTGTAATCAATTGGCAGATAACGGCTATAACCGTAGTGATAAACCGATAAACTCCCAGATTTTTGCCAATTGGCTAGGGTTTCCGCTCCCAATTGTCCCAACCAAATCGGCCCGAAATTAAAAGCGGGAGCTAATAAAACGAGCCTTTGCACCTGAGAATAAGTTTCTGCCAGCCAAGCTGCCGTTAAACCGCCAAAACTGGAACCAATCAGAGTAACAGGAAGCTGAGATTGTTGAATCAATTGGCCGATTTGGACAATCTGACGAGTGAGAGTTAAGCTAGAAAAGTCATCACCGTTAAGATCGGGAATTTCCATTGCTAAAGCCCTCTTTTGCCAACAATGTCTCAAAAATTGCGCTTTTGTTGATTGGGGACCAGAAGCAAAACCGTGTAGATAGATATATCTGTTTTCAAGGACTGCCATTCTAGAACCAATTAGATTTCTTCATCTTGCTCTTTGGTGACACTGGGAGAAGAATTATAAATGGCATCTAACTGCTGACGAGCATCTTCGACAGTGAGAGAACGAATCACTAACAGAGGTTCATTAATCGGTTGTCCGGCCTCGTCCAAAAGTTCGGGATGGGAAGTCATGGGATAACCGTAGGGATTATAGGAATTACCCGATTTAGCAGGACGTTTCTGGGAATCCATGCTGACAGTAATCAGACTCCGAATTAAATTATTAATGGTCAAAAAAGCGATAACTGTGAAGGCGAGGATATAGATCAGATGTAACATTGGCCGAGTCTCCCGTGAATTATGCGTGAATATTCCTAATTGCCAAAACTTTATGCTAAAAATTCGCTCAACTCTCTAGCTTACCAAAAAAGTTTCAGGTTAAGCGTCAGTTTGAGGAGATTGATGTTCTCCCCAACCCTGTAATCGACGACGACGACTGCTGACCCCCCAACACTCTGCCACCAGCTGATGCCAAGGCAACAACATCTTGGCCTCGATACCCACCTGACCACCTGTGGTTTTAAAGAGTAAATGAGCCGTGGCTACCTCCTGTTGGGCGTTTTTGACTCTTGCTAATAAATCGTTTTGTTCCTCGACGCTGAGAAAGGATAATCTCTCGGATTCGAGGAGAAGACGGGAACGGGAAAACCAATAGGTGAAATCCTCTAGTAGAGGTTCCAAGATAGTTTTCAGGAGTTCGTTTTCGGCGGGTTGCGAAGGGAACATTATTTTTATAATGACGATTTTGCTTACCTTAATCTTAGCGTCATTTATATTTCTTAACATTGTGACGGGAAAATTTTAAGATTTGCCCTGGCTGTAGGCGGCACTAAAGAAGTCCTGTTCACAACTAAGGGCATAACGATAGGATAAAGAGATATTTTCCGTCATCGGGGCGTATTTATCCGCCAATTCCTCTAACTGGCTTGCTAAAGCGGCGAATTCATCCCCACTATAACTATCAATCCAAGCTTGATAGGGATTCTCAGAAATCGGCTCTAAGGCTAATTGTTGACCCAGATAAGCATAAAGACGCATACAGGGACTCATCGCCACGGCAATCGCACCGATGTCACCCATCCAAGCGGTAGCGAGAAGAAAATCCCGATAGCGACGGGTGGCGTTAGCAGGCTGAACCTTTCTCAGGTCAACTCCCCACTGTAAAGCATAATTTTCGTGTAATTCTAACTCCTTTAATACCCCCGCCGCTAACCGATGAAAGCTAGTAAATCCCTGCCAATCAGGAGCTTTAGCGGCGGCGATACTGTAAGCACGGGCGAAAGATTCCAGAAAAAAAGCATCTTGACCGACATAAAAAGCAAAACAATCCCGTTTAAGCTCTCCTGTGGCGATACCTCGCACAAAAGGGTGTTCTAGACAAGCTTGTACTAGATATTGATGGCTGTGCCAAAGTTGCTGACTAAGCATGGGAAAATACTAATTAGGTGGACAAGGTTGGTTAACTAGAATCGGGCATCTCACAGAATGTAGGTTGGGTTGAAGCATGAAACCCAACGCCCGCATGGGTTACTGAAAATGGGTAAAACCCCACACCCCACACCCCACACCCCACACCCTACACCCCGTCAGTTCAATTCCTTAACCCAAACTGACGTTAAACCTGTTACAATAAAAAATATAACTGACTAAATTGGAATTAAAAACTATGCGACTTAAGCGATGGGAGTCCCCCCGCCGTCAGGGACGTAACGACAAAGGCAAGGGCGGTTCGGCGCGACAGCGACAACTGAAAAAACAATTTAAAATGTTGTCGAAAAAACTAAAAGGGGGAGAGAGTAACATCTCTCCTCTTTTTTTGTCCCCAGCAATCGCCGCTAAAAAATCTTCCTCCGGGAAACTCTCAGTCTCCTGAAACAGTCGGAGACTTGAGCCACTTTCAGATTAGGGAAAAAAATGAAGCTTATACTTGCCGTCATGACGATGACAGTAGCTTTAACCGTCACCAGTAACCATTCTAGCCTTGCCGGAGCAATCTTCGATCGCATTCAAAAAACTGGGGTAATTACTGCCGGCGCTCGTAAAGATGCTATTCCCTTTGGTTTTGTCAACTCCCAAGGCAAGTGGGTGGGTTACAGCCTTGATATGTTAGAGTTAATTCGCAAGGAAACCGAACGGAAGTTAGGAAAACCAATTAAGTTAAAAGTTGTTGAGATTACTCCCCAAAATCGTTTTGAAAAGTTGAAAACAGGGGTGATAGATATCGAATGTGGCTCCACTACTTTTACTTGGAAAAGAGAAAATGAAGTGGATTTTTCCGTTAGTTATTTTGCCAGTGGTACTCAATTGCTCACCCGCAAAGGTAGTAATCTCGATGACATCGGTAGCTTGGCAGGCAGACGCATTGGAGTGATTGCCAATACTACTAATGAAGCGGTAATTAAAACCCAACAACCCGCCGCTATTTTGGTCAAAGTTAAAAATCGTGGCGAGGGTTTACAAAAACTAGAAGCGGGAGAAATTGATGGTTTTGCCAGTGATGGCATTACCCTAGAAGGTTTAAGAAAAAGCGCTAAAAATCCCAATAATTTAGCCATAGTTCCCTCCTATCCCTACGCCTACGAATCCTATGCCTGTACTTTACCCGAAAATGATTCTAAATGGCGCGATACAGTGAATTATACGCTATTAAAATTCATGGAAGGGATCGTCAGTGACCAACAACAAGCGGTGACAATTTATGAACGTTGGTTTGGTGAAGACGGGGTTGTTCCCTATTCCAGAGAAACTATTAATGATTATTTTCAAGGTATTGTCAACACCTACGAATGGATTCCTTTAACTGTATTTCCCTAAAATCAAGACCTTTTCAGGGACAGGTTCAAAAAGGCACTCTTGCAAGTGGGAATTATGAATAGGGAAATAGGAAGTGGGGAGGTGGGTTTTTAAAGTTGGATTTGATTAATAAAGGTAAAAAATAAACCCCCTCAACTGTTAGTTAGCAAAAATTAAGTAGGTAGGTGTTAAAAGTTGTCAGACACCCCCCTTATTAAGGGGGGATTAAGGGGGGATCGGCACCCCCCTTATCAAGGGGGGCAGGGGGGATCAGAGGCAAAATCTATCTTCAATTTAATTATAACTACTTACTTAAATAAGAAGATTTTGAAGGCTTTAGTTATTGGTTTTCATCAATTTCTTGCGCTGTTTTTAATATGTCTAAATACAATATTTGATTAACACGGAAACCTGCTTTAAAAATTAAATCATCCATTAACGGCTGAATAGTAGGAATTAATCTTCTTCTTTTGGCAATTAATAAAAGGTTCTTCGGTTTGCGTTATGTAATGGACGGGGGTTATAAGGGATGGAACCTTTGTGTAAAAAGGCATTTGGCGATTTTTGTCAATTGTTTTTGATCTAGAGCGAACTAATCAATTAAGTTTCTTGCCAGATAAGAATTTAGTCAATTTACGCCCCCCTATCGAACCATACAAAGTAACGAAGAACCTAATAAAATACCTAAAATTCCAATAACATTCAATCCTAAACTAATTGCTTTCTTTCTGCCAGGGTTCTCGTCTATAATGACTCTATCAGCATTTGAAGAAATCGCTAAAGCTATCGTTTCTGATTCTCCTCGGTGTAATTCCTTCTGTAATTCTTCTAATAATAACCGATTCTCTAACTCTCGCTTTTCTATCCAGGATAGGGTTTGAACTTCAATAGTGCCAGGAACAGCATAACCTAATCCTGTCATTTCTTCGTAAACAGCCACTGGAATAATAATTGTTCCATAGATATCATGGAGCAAGTTAAGATAGCCGATAGCAGCTAAACTGGTAATCGGAGAGGTGTTACTAACAACAATCACAGATCACCTAATGTTTTTAAGGTTTGTAATTCTTGTTGCCAATCTACACTATCATAATTTACACAAATATTCCTCTTGGCGACTTCTTGACGAAATTCAATTAAAGATAAGTTGGCAAAATCAGCCGCTTTTGCGCTACTGATATGATAATCTCTAAACATAATGATTGCCAGTTCTAGTTGCAACAGTTGCTCGTTTTTTCCTGTTGCTTGTATAATTTCGTTGGGAATCACAATAGTCATTAAAATTTACGATATTCATCTGGTAGCCAACATCATATCACAAAAAAATACTGGTGAGCAATTAATTAATAAAATTTAATGAGTAGAAACACAGACAAACAAAATAAACCCCCCTCAAGTGACTGAATGAAGGGGGGTTTATGGTATTTTTAGAAGCAATTTAGCCGACTTTTTTGGTAGATTGGGTCCAAATCCCAATCGATATAAAACCAAGCTGTAAGTTTCTACATACACTGGAATATGATACCATTCCAATAGGAAGGAATAAATAGGGTTATAGTCATGAGTATTGATATCTCCGATGAAATTCTCAGTGCAACACGCATGACTGAAGCTGAGATGAGGCAGGAAAATTTATTGTAATTTCTCAATGATACTGATAAGGATTCTCTTTAGCTGGGGGAGATTGTTTTGAATCACTTTCCAGACTACTTTTTCATCAATTGCCCAATATTCATGAACTAATTTATCCCGCATACCTGCGATGTTTTTCCAAGGAATATTGGGATAATTAACTCTCACTTCATCAGGAATATTTTTGACTGCTTCCCCGATTATTTCAATTAATTTTACTGCCGAAAGAAAGATTTCTATCTTAGTTGAAAATTCGGCAAAGCTTAGATACTGAGTCATCTTTTCTAGTTGACAAATTGCCTCTAGAATGTCTTGCAAGAAATCTCTAAATTCCCGTTGCGTCATACATAAATAATCTCCGATAAAATTCTTTCTCTCCTTTTTCCTTTTAAGCCATTTTTACTGATAACATCCGCTTTTACCTTAAGTAAATCACTTAAATAATATTCCAGATCTACTAAATCTAGTAAACTAGGCGGTTCTGTATAATCTATCAGAATATTAACTTGACTATTTTCCTGCACTTCTCCTTTTACATAATCTCCAAAAATACCTAATTCACTGACATGATACTTTTCTTTTACTAAGGACTTAACTTGACCCAAAATCGCTTTAATTTCTTCTAAATTTTTCATGATGCTTACCTTCTAAGATAACGGAAAAGATTTCTACCCTACTGATCAAAATGTTATTTCCTGTATCTGTATTGTAGCAGATATCGGATGAAAGGATAAACCATACTCCTTGAAATCATGGAAATTGAGAGAGTTATGCCAAAAATACCCCCTCAAGTGACTGAATGAAGTGGCGATCGCAAGTTTTTTATTAATGGTTTTTAGGAGACTTTTGTGGTTTCCTTTTCTGAGGGTTTGGAGGGTTTTAGTTTGCACTTGAGGGTTATCTCCATACTTTCACCCGCATTATATCAAAATGATAATCATAGCTCCAAATAGGTAGATCTAATTCCATTGAGATGATAGCAGTCAAAGCATCAACAATAGTAATAGTTTGATCAGGAAATTATTTAGCTTTTGCTATGGCTGCGAAATACTGATCTTCTGTCGGATTGATCAAATTAGCAGATTCTAAGCAATTTTGTGTGAATTGAGTGGCTTGTTCAAATCCTAATCTATATAGAAGCAAGCTGTAATTTCGGCTAAAACAGCGTCATGATTGATGGATGCGTCAGTATAGCCACTTCCTTTGGGTGCGGGAGATAAGTGAAAAGATTTTTTCGGTTTGGATAAATAGCCTTTCGCTATTAAAAATGATTCTATAGCCGTTTGTACTGTATCAGAAGAAGATACCTTATGCTCTTGATTGTAGGCGGCTAGAGCATTAATTATGGTGGTGGGTAGCTCAATCGTCACCTGTTGCATAACCAAAATCCTCTTGATTTAATCATGTCCCTATTATACAATAAACCCCCTCAACTGACTGAATGAAGGGGCATTTATAGTATTTTTAGAAGCAATTTAGCCTACTTTTGTGGTTTCGTTTTCGTCGGATTTAGAGGATTTTAGTTTGCGTTTCAGGGTTGAAGCTGCACCGAGAGTGCCAAGAGTTAATAAGCTGAGGAATGTAGAGGGTTCGGGAACGGCGACAGCTTCGAGTGCGTCAATGTTCTCAGTTCCTGGTTCTAATCCCGTCCAGTGCTTTACTGTGTTCTTGACATTGAAAGCTGTATCCCAGACGTGTCCACCGTGGATGAGAAACTTCGCTGAAGGTTCAGTTGATAGCCAAACAAAGATCTCCCCACCATCTAAGTCTTGTGAGGGATCGTTGTCAGTAATAATGCCATCGTTATTTCCATCGATTGGTTTGAGGCTAAAGAGGATGTCGTTTTCCCATGTCATCAGTCCATCAAGGTCAATCTTCGCATCAGTGATATCTAAACCGGGAAAGAGAGGAGTGATTGCAGTGGCGATATCCGCTTTAAGGAAGAGACAATCCCCATTACTCTTGAATACACTACATCCCAGAGGATCGCCCAAAAGGGAGTAGCGGTTGGCATCATCTACAGGTATTTCAGGACCTTGTAGGAGCACATCGTTGACTCTATCTTCTAAAGGCACTGTCGGATCTTGAACTGGTGCCCAAAGTTCTAGACCCTCCACGTTATTTGGTTCAACTTGGTTGATCTGTGCTGGTGTCGCCCACACCCCTATCTCTTTGTACGGGAAAGGCAAAAGTACTTTATGGTTAGGACGTTCATAGAAGATGTAGTTATCGTAATTGGTGCGCGGTCCTCCGGGCAACCCAGTCGAAAACACGAGTGGAACTAAATCTTCGATCACTTCATAGAAGAGTAAATCCTTCCGGTTGGCCAAGGCATCGACCTGGAAAGGAGCGGGTGCTGCAAAGCCAGATGTAGGATTCCAAAGAGTTAAAAAGTTACTGGTGTTGGTTGTCCCACCTGTGCCATCCCAGGCAATTACTTGACCAGGATTAGGGGTATGTAAGGGATTTCCATTCCTGTCTGGATCTTCGGAGTACTCCTTTCCTGGAACTTGAGGGGGAAATGGTACCTCCTTTCCACTGGGATCGACAAAGGGACCGGGGGAGTTAAATGGTCCTGCCAATACCTGGGATGGGCCTACCGTGACACCCAGTAAGAGACAGGAAGAGAACAAGAGTTTATGGGTGATTTTCATGATTATTGCTCCAGCAGATTTCGTAGTGCGATTATCCCCTCCCTGCTAGGTCAAGCAACACCCCAACCCAAGGGGAAAGGGGGACGAAAACAGCTTACACAATACCTATTCTCTGGGGAATCTATCTTAAGAATGATTTGAAATATGCTAAGTTGAGATACTATGTCACGATCGCATCTAGTCAGTACCATGAGTGAAATTAGCGTCGGGGGAAAAGTCCGTCTGATTGCCATTCCCCCTTACCTGAAAACCGCCGATCCTATGCCTATGTTACGGCCGCCGGAGCTACTCAATATCGACGATATCGGCACGGTGATTGATCGCCGGCCGGGGGGTTATTGGGGTGTAAAATTCGATCGAGGCTCATTTCTGCTCGATAGCAAATATTTAGAAGCTATTTAAACCAGTTAAGTGCATCACGGTCAAGACAACTTTGATAAATCACAAGCAAATCTAAAGAGTTAATTTATGTCTAATACTTTTCTATCGATCGTTATCCCGATGCGCGAGGGATTTGGCGAATATTGGCTAGGAGAATTGTTGAAAGTCAAGGGAGATATAGAATTTATTTTAGTTCATCCTCCTGGGGTCAAACCTTCGCCGGTGAATGATCCACGCATGAAACAGATTGTCTGTGCTTTACGAGGTGAAATTATTCAAAGAAGTACAGGATTTTTAAATGCCAGAGGTACTTATATTCTCACAATCAATTGCGATGAATATTTACACCCGGAGATCGTCACCTTAGTTAAAGACTATTTTGAACGCTTCCCCAATAGTTGGGTATTGCGATTAGCCAGATGTGAATTTCCCTACGGTGAACGAGAAAAATTAGAGAGTCCTTGGCCAACAATTCCCGATGTAAACAGTTTAGCTATCTGTAGCAGAAGAGAAAATAATAGTAACTTATTTAAAGATAATAATTATTTATTAGAATTACCGATCGCTCCTTTAGATAATCCTTTTAATCCCCAAGTTTTTCTCAATCAACGTCGCGATCAAAATGGTCCCCATTTAGAAAATTTTGATAAAAAAGTTTGGAAAAGTGAACTTGTGCAAGCGGCGACGATAGAAATTACTAATCTCATGAACTTATTGGGTCCGATTAAATATATTCCTTTTTGGTGTTTAGATAGATTACTAGGTTTATATATTCAGGCTAAATATTTTGAAAAAGAGCGCGTAATCGGTCACTGGATGCCGAATTCTCCCGAACAAATACGAATTGAAGATAATCCCCCTGAATACCAAAGAACTTGGCGATTTTACTTTTTATCGGAAGTTATGTTATTAAGAAAATTCCCTCAGTATGGATATCTTTGGAATCTAGCTATCTATCAATTTTTAGAACTGCCTGCTTGGATGATTAAATCTCTGAGACAAAAAATTATACCCAGTAAATCAGTCTAGTTATATCCAAGTGATCGGTAATCCAGAATAATAACCTAAATTTATGGAACTAGGCTCTGTTTCCCAATCTAAAACCTGTTCCACACGCTGATAAATTGCCGCCGCTTCCTCACTAGAATTGCCGATACAAGTTAACCCTAATTTACCAAATTCTGACAGCGCACCCATGAGATGAAAAACTGTTCCCGTTTTACTGCTACTATCAAAATGCAAGTGATGTTTAGCAATAATATCCATTAAATCATCGGGAAGTAAACCTTTGTATTGAGGTTTGTGGAGATTATCGGAGGCAATATAGTATTTTTCCTGGTGAGGTTGACTGAAAAACAATCCGGTTTTTTGATCGTATTCACCATTAGTTAAAAGCTTTAAAGTCATAAAAGGATGGGTAGTTCCTCCTTTTCGCAGATTAATTTCGATCGCCTGTAAATCCCAGACTAAAGTTTCTGGATTTTTGACAGCGACGAAATCAACTCCATAGCGTTCAATTGCTCCCTTTGCTGCCAGAATTTTCCCTATTTTTAGTCCTAATTCCTGTAATTGTAGGCGATAATTTTCATCGGCAGGAAAATGACAACCTAGATAAATTTGACCATCGGGACCCCCTAAAATTTGATCGTGAGTGGAAAGAATCTTCACTTCTCCCGTGGGTGTAATATAACCTTGCACACTCGGCGATCGCTTTTCTTCTCCTTCAATAAAAGCTTCGACAATTCCCCCTGATTCAGCAATTTTGCCAGAAAAACTCTCCCAAGTTTCATCGCTTGCTTGAAAACTCATCTTGTCTAATAGTTTAGCCAAAAGATTCATTCTCTCGCTTAAATCTAGACTGTTACTATCCACAATTTTCCCTAAAGGACGTAAATCTAAAACCGCATTTCCTTCTCCCGATAACCCCTCATTTAACTTCACTACCATGCGTTTTAGTTGCGGTTGACGGAACCACAAACTAGCGGCTTCGTATAACAAATCCTTGACCGTATTTACCTGTAAACTACCGTCAGGATGGGGAATATTACCTTGACCAAAAATCTCGCGACTGCCACTTTTAGAACCCCAATACAATAAATCTGGACTACAGGCAAATAAAGGAATATCTAATTGTAAAGACAATTCTCGCTCTAAATTAGTAGAATTAAAACAAACCATGTAAGCACGATCTCGACGCAACGCTTGCCGGATTCTTGCTACTAAGCGCGGTCTTTCCAGAATTTTTTGGGTTAAAGGTTGAAAAGAGTTATCGTGAGTTGTCAGTAATAACAGACGATTATTAGCATGGGAAAAAGGAATCCCCGGCAACAATTGCAGGTAATAATCAATCACCATCCGCGCCAATGGCTGCGCTGTTACATAGATTAAACGAGTTTTCGGGTGTCGCAACCGAATCAGAGAAAATAATAATCTTTCTTCGTAATGTAAAAAACCCGCCACTTTTTGACCGACTCTCTGATCGATACTAAAAGAAGGGACAACTAGAATATCATAATCGCATTCATCCGATTCGGGAACGTTTTCTCCCTGCCAAATCTCTTTTAATTTTTCTTGTAATTCTTGATACCGCAGCCGCTTTTCTAGTATCAAATCTCTATCTAAAAGCATGGTTTGTCCCACCTCTGTGGTTGCAGATACCTGTATCTTATCGATTTTGAGAGCCTGTCGTCTCCAGTGTCTTTCTTTTCTTAATATTCCCCTGGGATCATTGCCATTAAAAAGGGATACAGTGGACTCTGTATCCCTTTTAATCACCTGAGATTGGCTTTAACCTAGCGGGTGGAATAAGAGATCGGGATAAAAGCGATTAAATTCGATTAAAATCCCGGCGGTGAAAGTCAGCAGCGCCATAATTAACACGGGTGCGGACGAGAGAAATTTAGTAAGTCCTTCCATCTGAGTTCTCCTAGGGAATAAAAAGTCAAGGGGTTGACACAAAAATTAACGAGGGGAAACGGTAATTTCCGAATCCTTAACGGTTAATTTACCGGAAGTGGCTTCTTGTAAAGCCGCCAAGGGCCAGAGAAAACCCGTTAACATTTTGCTGAGAGCGAGGGGAACATCGATGATGATTTCCTTCATTTCGGCATCTTTGTCGTCGCGCACGGCGATTAAATAGGCCCGACCAACCCAACCGATCCAACCGGTAATGTACAGGAATAGGATGCTAGGGATAAAGAAATCGCCCATGTGGTCCCAACGACCATCAACAATTAGGTGTGGATAGCCTTCCGGTCCACAGAGAGCTTGGGAGTACGTTTGAGCGCGTTTGGCTCCCGATTCAGGGTCGGGAGTGGTGTTGCGGAAACTCTTCGCTTTTTGTAGGAAAGCGGGATTTTCGCTACAAGGGGTCAGATTGGACAAATCAGCCGACGCTGGAGCGGCAAAGGTGAACCAGAGAGATAGCACCAGGGCCAGAGCGAACAATTTTCGCATAAATTGTTTCCTTTTGTTACGAAATATGAAGTTCTTTGTTCAAAAAGCGAACAATTTGATCGTACACGGAAAAAATCTTACTCCGATGAGGGGTACGAGTAAAGTTTCTATTACAAAACTATACGCAAAGCTTCAGACCCCCGTGATATGAACCACCACTTGTCTTTGGTGACGACTCTGACGGTGTTCCCAGAGATAGATACCTTGCCAGATGCCTAAAACTAATTTACCCCTAGCGATCGGGATTTGTTCCGATGTCCGGGTTAGGACCGAGCGAATGTGAGCGGGCATATCGTCTGGCCCTTCGGTAGAGTGATAGTAGAGACTGCTATCTTCCGGGACTAACTTGGCGAAGAAATTGGCCAAATCGGTGAGAACATCGGGATCGGCATTTTCTTGGATCAGCAAAGAAGCGGAGGTGTGACAGACAAATAGACTGCATAATCCCGTCGTTATGCCCGATTCAGCCACGATCGCTTCTATGGGGGCAGTGAGACGATGGAAATTCTTGGGACTGGTGGTAATCGTCAGGGATTTTTGATATTGACGCATGGCAACCGAATCAGAGAGAAATGGGAGTAGGGAGGATTGTCCTGGAGAGCAAAGGTTGTCCCGCTTGCAAGAGATCGTGAAGGTTCACCACTGCCCCGATAACAGCGATCGCTGGGGCTTCAAAGCCGGTGGCTTCGATCTGGTCCATAATCGTGCTGAAAGTACCGATTAACTGCTGTTGTTGCGGTGTTGTTCCCCAGCGAATCAGGGCGATCGGCGTTTCTGGACTTCTGCCCGCTTTGGTTAACTCGCCGATAATATAGGGTAAATTATGCACACCCATGTAAACAACAATTGTTTCCGCACCATGGGCGATCGCTGACCAGTTAACCTGGGGACGATATTTACCCGCCATCTCGTGGCCGGTGACGAAAGTAACGGAGGAACTATAATTGCGATGGGTGAGGGGAATACCGGCGTAGGCAGGCACGGCAATTCCTGAAGTGATTCCCGGCACGATCTCGACGCTAATTCCGGCCGCGATCAGATCGAGCATTTCTTCACCCCCGCGACCAAAAACAAAGGGATCACCGCCTTTGAGACGAATAACCACGGCATTAGTCTGGGCCTTTTGGATCAGTAAAGCGGTGATTTCCTCCTGTACTAGAGAATGACGACCGCGACGCTTACCCCCATGGATTTGTTCGGCCCTGGGGTTAATCATGGCTAGAATCGAGGGGCTGACTAGGGCATCATAGAGGACAACATCGGCATTTTCTAGGAGAACTTTTGCTTTTAAGGTCAACAAACCGGGATCCCCGGGACCCGCACCGACGAGATAGACCTTACCGCAACTTTCTGATTGATTCATAGATACTGGGGAGAAAATTCTTGCTTCGATCGAATGCGCTTGATCCCTACTGTATTGTGACTGGGGCAAAATTTGGTATTTTTAGCTACAGTTACTCGGCGGTCATGCGCTTTCTTCATGAAGAATTATGATCTTAACATTACTTAACCTTTAATCTAGCGATCGCTCTGATCCTAAATCTTGTTTAACAAGTATGGAGGAGTAGAAAGTAGGGAAAAAGGAGCGGGTTTTTCCAGTGGGATTGGGGCTTAATCATGCTAAGTATCTAAGCACAATTAATTAATTACACATCTAAGCCACTATTCCGTGAGACTTCTGGTGTGAGGAAACAGTGAACTGAAAACTCAAATCCGATCCCTAATAGCTGTATCCCGTCTCCCGTCTCGGAGTCTCGGAGTCTCGACTAGGAAATTAATTTTGCACGACTACTTAAAGGAAATCTCTCAGGATTTTTAATAATTTCTTTGCTTAAATCTACATCTAAATCTGGCCAATAAAAATGATCAGGAAAAGGCTCTTGTATATTTAAAATTTGTCTAATAGGTACATCTTGAAACCAGGGAAAATCTTGATAAGAAAGAAACATTTCTTCATTGTTTGCCAGAATCCATATTCCATGGGAAGAAATATGAGTTACTTCAGCTTGAGAAGTGTTTTGTCCAAGCATTTCTAAGTTCATTTTGTCGTTCCTCAATAATAGTTTCTATCGCTTAAAGTTGTTTTCGAGATAGGTTATAATTACGAGCTAATTCAATTTGTGGTTCCAGCCAAAATTTAGCTTCTCCTTCTGCACAATGAACATGAACGTGCATTCTTGTTTCTTCGCGGGAAAAGAAAAAGAAGCGATAGCCATCTTCTCGGAAAACAGTTGGACTCATCAGAAATCTAATCAGGATGATTGATGCTTACCCTTCGTTTATTATATACTTTAGACGTTCATAATCTGAGATTTATTAAACTTCTGAAATCGTAGAGTGAGCAAGGAATCCAGTTCTTTTTTATGTTTCAGGTGGGCATCATTCAGACATTCATAAATAGCTGAAGAAAAGTCAGAAAAGTTT
>NZ_JAPZSR010000332.1:0-9754 GCF_027531875.1 Microcystis sp. LE19-84.1B
AACTTTTCTGACTTTTCTTCAGCTATTTATGAATGTCTGAATGATGCCCACCTGAAACATAAAAAAGAACTGGATTCCTTGCTCACTCTACGATTTCAGAAGTTTAATAAATCTCAGATTATGAACGTCTAAAGTATAGTCAGGAGAGCGATCGCTGTTTGGGGAAGTGGGAATGGCGATCGCTGATAAGAATGCGGCAGGTAATGAGACACAACGGGTTGAGTTTACGGGAAGAGAGTTTGATCAGGAGATTGGGCTATATTATTACAGAGCAAGGTATTATGATGGGAATACGGGAAGGCAGCAATTCTCATTTTAAGGTTTCATGACATTAAAACCCTTGCACCTAGAGGGGTTAATAATTCTTAACGAATCTCTAGATCGCTGAAACAACGCAAAATCGTTTCAAAATGAGAATTGCTGGGTGATAACATCTTCGTTGAAGATATTAACTTCGTTTCCTGGTCTAGGGGTATTGTTAGAAAACAATCTCTGGATTCAGGCATTGGTAGTTTTATTAACGAGATACTACCGTTTGTTGTTTGGAAACGGGGGAAATATTATCTTAAGGTCGATAAAAACGGAACTTCCCAGGAGTGTCCTAATTGTGGCGCGTTCACTGGTAAAAAGTCGTTATCGGAAAGAGTTCACCGGTGTGATTCTTGCGGTCACATCGAACTGAGAGATACGGCATCAGCGAAGGTAATCGAGAACCGAGGAAAAAACGCGGTCGGGCTGACCGTTTTGGAAAACGCTTGCGGAGGCGGTCTGACGGGGGTCGTTCAGTTAAACCCGGTCGATCTAGTTAAAAGCCTAAGAACCGAGAATCCCCCGCTACAGCGCGCGAGCGGTTAGCGGGGGAGAGTCAAAGTCGTAGGCTTAACGGTGAGATTGTCAACACCTAATCATACCCAAAACCTCAAACCTCAAAAATTGATATTCCTAAGCCATAAACGAAACTGTCGAGGAGAAAATTACCTACACAGGGCCAGCAAAAAAGTAATAGATTGGTGTATTCTTGATCAAATAGGGAAGTTAATAATTGGGCATAATGAGGGGATGAAACAATCTCTTAATCTAGGAAAGACAGATATTATTTTGATGAAAGGCTATGGGTATCAGTATCCTGAGAATCTGGGTGATCGCAGCTAATGGTTTTCGCGAGGTTATTCGCGATCGCATTCTTTACTTTATCGGGTTTTTTGCCTTGTTGATGGCCTTCGCTTGGCGTTTATTACCGGAAATTGCGGTGGGAACCCATCAGAAAATCTTTCTTGACTTGGGATTAGCCGCTATCGGGTTATTAGGGGTAATTGTTGCGGTTTTTGTGGGTACAGGGCTAATTAATAAGGAAATTGACAAGAGAACTATTTTAGTTTTGATTCCCAAACCCCTGAGTCGGGCCGAATTTATCCTCGGTAAACACTTGGGTTTGTCCGGGGTTTTAGCGGTGATGTTGGGGGTAATGTTGGTGATTTACTTGCTGATGTTGCTGGGGATGAAAGTATCTTTTCAACCGTTACCCCTGATTGTCTCGGTTTTCTATCTCGGTTTGGAATTAATTCTCATCGCAGCCGTGGCGATCGCTTTTGGGGTATTTACCAGTTCGATTTTAGCCACGTTAATGACTTTTGGGGTCTATCTCATGGGTCACATCAGCAAAGATCTGATCCAATTGGGTATAATCAGCAAAAATCCCAATATCCTCGCTATCACTAAAAATATTTATCTAATTCTCCCAGATTTAGAGAGATTAAATTTTAGAAACGAGGCCGTTTATGGTTTGCTGCCTAGTGCTGATGTCTTAATCGCTAATGCCCTCTACAGTCTCGTTTACACTGGTCTATTATTGGGCATCTCCATCCTCATCTTTTCACGACGACAATTTTAAATAGCGTTGCTGAATCAAGGGATGAATGGCATCGCCATCGATTAGTTTATAGACATTATTAGCCATGAAATTAAAGGCACAACTGCATATTTTAAGTCGAGAAGCGGTCAATTACGGACTGGCCACCGTAGTCATGGAAGAAGCGGTTAATCCCGTCCTCGCGGCCATGGCCAGACAGTTAAAACATTTACAATACTATGTGGTGCAGAATAGCCAGGGTGATTGGTTGCTGACCACTTTAGCCCATCGGCAGCAGCCACAACAGGAGAAAATGGTAATCTATGCCTTTGCTACGGAAAAAATAGCCCTATCTGCTCAAAATACCCCCGATTCACCCCTATCAACGCGCCTGATTCCCGTAACCCATCTTTTATTCCAATTATTTGCCCTAGAAAAAGTAGATAGTATTATTTTTCTGGAAAATGCACACACTGCTCAAACGGGAAAAGAAATCTCCCGGACCCAATTAAAGGCCAATATTGAAAAACAACTGCAAAAACTAGCGGTAATTCCTCCCCATCTTGCTTAACCTAGTGTAACCAGAGAGATTTTTGAGAAAGGAGGGTGTCGCTAGTGTGGGCCACACTTCACCCCATCAGATATAGTAGAAGTACAGTATATAGATTCTCAACCGTAAAACGACGGGGTTTTAACCCAAATTTTCGATAAAACGGCCCTCGATTGTCAAGCTGTATCCCTAACAATGAAGCAGTTAAACTAGGAGCCGTCGGAGGCGTAAGTCTCACCGACGTTTCTCAAGGGGAGGAGATGGAGGCGACTCTATTCTCGAACCCTAATGGATAGATTGGACTCTATCAGTATCCGCCGCTACTGTACACCTTAAATCTTAGCCAGAATGCCAGATTTACACTTACTTAATTCTCATCCACGGGCCCTAGAAACCGCCTTCATCGCCACTGCCGACCGGTCTTTTTCCTACCCTCTATCCCTCGACCTGGCCAGAATTAATCAACGTTTTGACTCCGCTAACGCCGCAGAAATCGTCGCTTGGGCCGCGGCCACCTTTGGGGAAGGTTTGGTAATGAGTACCAGTTTCGGCATTCAGGCGGCAGTAATGTTGCACCTCGTCACCGCAATTATCCCCGATATTCCGATTATTTGGATCGATACCGGCTATCTTCCCCCGGAAACCTATCAATTTGCCGAAGACTTAAGCCAACGCCTCCATTTAAACCTGAAAGTTTATCAATCTCCCCTCAGTCCCGCCCGCATGGAAGCAATCCACGGTAAACTGTGGTCAAATAACGATATCGACTCCCTCAATCTCTACGACAAAATCCGCAAGGTGGAGCCGATGCAACGGGCCCTGAAGGAATTAAAGGCCACCGCTTGGTTAGCGGGTTTACGTCGCGACCAAACCGACCACCGCAAAACTCTCCAATGGGTCAATCAACAGGGCGAACGTTACAAAATATTACCGATACTTGACTGGAATGCCAAAACCATCTATGAGTATCTGACTAAATACGAGCTTCCCTACCATCCCTATTTTGATCTGGGTTATGTCTCCGTCGGCGATTGGCACTCCAGTCGGCCTTTAACCGCCGATGATAGCAACGAACGAGACACCCGTTTCAAGGGTTTAAAACAAGAATGCGGTCTTCATTTACCCTTAACCCCCGGAGAAGCACAAAGTCTCGACGCAAGCTCCCTATAACTGCCGGGGTGCAAAAATTGCCGGTGCGATCGGTTCCTAGACGTTAGACAATGGTTATTGATGATTAATCCCCCATTAACCATGGCTATTTTAGAAAATTTTCTCGAAGTCGGCTCTCTCAAGTGGTTTTATCGACAGGTTAACCCCGCTCAACAACCGGATACAACCCCCGTGATCCTACTCCATGGTTTACCCGCCCATGGCTATATTTGGCGGGAATTATTAACCAGTTTAGAAGAATATAACATTAATGCCATTGCCCCCGATTGGATCGGTTCCGGTTTATCCGCTAAACCCGATGCCAGAGATTTCGCCTACACACCTAGCGCTTTTTGTCAAGCCTTGGCCGATTTTATTCAAGCTCTCCAATTGCCGAAAATCTCCCTCATTGTCCAGGGTTTTTTAGCCTCCGTCGGTTTACAATATGCCCTAGAAAATCCTGATAAAATTGAGCGCTTGATTGTTTTAAATACTCCCCTCTCTAGTGATGTTAAATTACCCTGGATAATGAAACAATGGGGGATACCTTTTCTCGGAGATATGGCGACTCAAGACCCCTTATTAGTCGATCGTACTTTAGAAACTGGTAGCGGTTTTGTGATTAGCGATGCAGATCTGGCTATTTTCCGTCAACCCTATCTAAAAACTTCGGCAGTGGGTCGCGCTTTAGTGGCCACGATTCGCAATTTAAACCTATCGAAAACCATGGCAGAAATTGAGACAGGTTTAGAGAACTTTGAAAAACCTATCCTTTTTGTCTGGGGAATGGGCGATCCTTGGTTATCTTCTGTCACTGTCGAAAAATTAGCCACTAAATCAGGAGTGGAATTAATCTCCCTCGCAGAAGCGAAACACTATCCCCAAGAACATTGGTCAAAAGAAATTAATCCCCAGATTATTAATTTTCTCGGACGCAAAACCTAAAGAGCTATTTAAGGTGATGCAGAAATTGTCTCAATTACCCTTCTCTGATTATAGTAGAAGCGGAGGCTTCGCTTTTTCAAAATTTCTGCGTTTAGGGCTAGTAATTTATCGATATAACAAAAAATTATTGAAGTTTAAATAGTGATAAAAATTTTGGTTCGTTCAAAACGATAGGTAAGGAGGAGATATAGGAATAATTCTCTACAAAGACAATTTTTGGAGATTTATTTATGCAATTTAGAGAATTTGACTGGGATCAGTCTAAAAGATATTCTAATATAGAGAAGCATGGGATAGATTTTGCGGCTGTTCCTCCTATTTTCGATGGTCACTGTCTAATCAGAGAAGATAATCGCCAAGATTACCAAGAAATAAGGATGTGTTTGCTGGGACAATTAAACGGGATAATCTGTTATGTTGTCTATACTATAAGAGGGGAAACTTGCCGATTGATTAGTGCTAGGAGAGCAAACGAACGTGAGCGAAGAAAGTATCAAGAGAGTATCCCCCAAGATGGGGATTGTTAACACAAAAGAGGAAAGGCAAGATTTAACCGATTGGGAGCGAGTTAAATCGATGAGCGATGCAGAAATCGAGGCTAATGCTTTGTCAGATCCCGATGCGCTTCCTTTTGATGATGATTGGGAAAATGCGGAGATTATTTCTGCTTACAATAAATTAACATCTCAATAATTGCTAAAACTGATAATTGTCTCAGGGTTACTTGTTATGAAAGTTTAATAATACTAAATCCGTTGAGTAACGCACAGAAAACGGGTTTCTCCGAGAAACCCGTTTTCTACTCATGCACTCATGCAAAAAGGGGAATAAATAATCAGTCTTTAATAACCAGATTTAGTATAAACTGTTGTTCAAGAAAATAGTGATAAAATTTTTTGTTAACTCAAAACAATAAGCAGATAATAATTTGATAGTAATCATTCCACATTACCCTCAAATCGAATTACTTAATATTGATTATTTGAACCATATTTTCAAGTCTATGTATATAGGCTTGATGATATCTCCATGCTTCTAAAATACTTTGTAATAATTCATCTTTTGAAAAACAACCAGAATCAGCTACATCTTCAATTTGTCTGATTAGATCATCTTCTAACTCCAATTCTAGCATACTCACTTGTTTAGTTGTGTCTGCCATACTTTTATCTATCTAAAAGTTGATGGAACTATCATACCATAGGAACTCAGCACTGTGGTATCTATTAAACCCCAAAATATACCCATATTACACCCATTGCTATGCCTTGCATATATGTATATATAGTACCACCTACTAAATACCCTATTATACCCCCTGTTGTACCTAATCATGAATAAAACCTAAGATTCTTTTGGTTAAAATTTGCGAAAAATAGTCTTAATAGCAAATAAGTCGATAAGTCGATGGTATTTGACCTATTGCACCCATTAAGTACCGTCAGGACTCGTTTATGTTGATTTGACATAGTTGACATATCTGGTGTAATTGCTTGACATATCTGGTGTAATTAGGGTAAGATAGGATACTGTAGTTAGGATGCTAAGTTTCTAAAGGCAGACTATTATGGACATCTATAAGAAAGGACGATGACAACCCTTAAATCAGACTGTAGGGTCAATTCATGAATTGACCCTACTATAGTTCATGAATTGACCCTACTATAGCCCTCGATGGTAAAAATGGCTCTTCTCGACCTTACAGATACCACCATCGATATAATCAATAATTCACTAAATTAACAAAAAAAAATGGCCACCAGACAATTTCGAGTAAATCTTAGTCAAAAGGACTCTGAATATCTTAAAGAAATAGCTAAAGAGCTAGACTTAACAGAGTCTGAAGTCATTCGTAAAGGATTAAAACTCATGGCTTTATATGCTAAAACTGAGACAGAGGAAGATACTCAATTAATACTGCAAAAAGGTAATGAACAGAGACCACTACTAATTGTCTAGTTATGACCAGTGATTCAAAAAATGAGACAGAGGAAGTTAACAACCCAAAATATCCCAGCGCTTCTTTGGCTCTTCCAAAATCGGTAATTTTAGTACAAAGGCCAGAAATCTCAACCCCAGAAACCTCTCCTCCCCACTCTCCTATACTTTTAAAGAGGAAGAAAGTTTTAGCTTAATTAATCTGGCTACAGGCCTGTTTTTGTCGTTTCTAAATACCCCTGATAACTTGACCGGAACTGTTCGATCGATAGGTTCTTTGTCCAATATTCTACCAGAGCATGACCCCAAGCCCAAGCTTCCCTGTCGGCAGTGCTAGAATTTTCTAATAGTATTGGCCAAAGTGCCAATAAATCAAAACTTTTATTCTCCGGATTTAAGAGAGAAGAAAGCTCGTAGGCCATCTGTAATTTACCGATCGCTACTGGTAATTGTTCCACAGGAATTTGTTCAGCTAAAAGATAGGCTAAAGTCGGTCTTCCCGTGGCTAAAGTGGAGATAAAACCGAGAATAGGACTTTTTAATAGGGCCGTTAAACCTTGCCCCGTGGCCATCTGTAAAGTATAGCGATCGATTATTTTCGCTGCTGCCAGGGTTCGAGTTTCTAAATCCGCTAAAAAACGGGCTAAACGCAACTGTTTTGCGGGTGAAATTGCCCCCAGCAAAGCGATTGATAACTCCTCATCCCCCCAAGCTTCTCTATCCGACTGTTGACTGACCATCGGCAAAATGCGATCGCAGAGATCCTCGAATAATTCCGCCCGATACTGCAAGCAATCGCGGATATTGACTTCTTTAGGACTTTCTCCCGTCAGCCAATTATAGGGGGGTTGCCACTCTCGCAGCGGACGCAGGCGATCAACTTGAGAAACACAGACTATAACTGGTAAATTGTCAATAGTTTGTTGCAAATCTTTAAGAAAAGCCTCATCCATGGCCAGGGCGGGATCGAGGGCGGGGGTGACAAGAATTAATAAATCGGCGTTTTTGGCATAATTAAGAACTTTTTGCCGATACTCAGCCCGATTTGACTGTTCATAGCCCGGGGTATCCCAGAGGATTAACTCGTCCCCTTCTGGGGTTTGCCAATGGTAGGATTGGATTGCATCGGTACTGGGCAATAGATCCACTTGGGCTAAATCGGCCCGAAAGAGAGTATTGATCAAACTGCTTTTGCCGGCCCCGGTGCGTCCAACCAGCAGAATGTTAACCGGTTGGCGATCGATTTCCGTGATCGGTTCCGCTTGGGCGAGAATTTCCTTGAGAGTAGTAGTGGCGATTTTGGTTTTGGTGGGGAGAGTGGGGGCGAGATTACTGCCACTGTAGAGTAACACCGCTTGGCGAGAGAGATTTCTTAGGGCATTTTCCCGCAAAACTTGCCCTAAATTGACTAATAATTGCTGATCCGCTCGATCGCTGTACTTTTGACTAGCCACTTTGGCCACAGCCGCAGCGGGATTGATTACCCATTGCGCCCAATTCCAGACCTGCCAAAGTTTCTGGGCCGAGGGTTGCAATTTTTGATAAACTTCGTAGGCCTGATAGGCTTGGCCGATGGTGATTTGATTCAGGGCCGGGGAAAGATTCTGCATCCAGCGATCGCTATCATCCACGGTTCCCCGAATTAAACCGTAGGCCTGGGGAATGTAAATATTTAATAAGGGGTACTTGACATCGGGGTAATATATATGAGCGATGGCACTGACCAAATCCTGACAGCGTTGCCAAAAAGTCGCCCAATCTTCCCAAACCGGCCGATCATTGCGGGCCTCGACGATAATCCTCTCGATAATTTCCTCGACATTGCCCCCGGAATCACCGTCAGGAGGGGTTAATTCTGCCTTAATTTCCCCAATGGTGGCTTCAATTTCCCCGACTACTGGGCGCGTCCATTTGACCAACAGGAAGCGCCAAGCGACAAAAATCAGGGTAAAAACTGCCCAAATCCAATTTAAACCCCATTGATTGATCTGGAAACTGGCGGCCACGATCAGAAAGATGACCACGGCTGCGATCGGAACTGCTAAAATCAACCCTTGCCAAGTTTTTAACCGTAACATTGCTCGATCTGGTTTTTTTCCATTCTACCGATCTCTGATTCTCGGTTAGGAGGCATAAATTAGACAGTGGCATCAATTTGGGCGAGGATTGCCGTGGACAACTGACAAAGTTGTTGATGACACGGACCATTACTGGCCATGATCCCACCCCATTGCCGCACATCGCCGCGATTATAGCGCACCGGTTGACCGTCAAAATAGGAGAATTTGCCGCCGGCTTCCGTTAAAATCAACTCTGGGGCGGCAAAATCCCAGTCTTTAGCTGCCGATTTCCCCGATAGGGAGATATAAACATCGGATTTTTGTTCGAGGATCGTGGCAATTTTACGGCCCACACTACCCACATAATTTTTACCCAAGAAGGGTATTTGACTTAATAAATTATCAAAACGTTGGTTGCGATGGGTACGACTAACCACCAGATAGAGATCGGTAATTTTATCTTTATTGGCAACTTTTACCTGTGTAATATTTCCGTCGCTAGTTTCTAGAAAAGTACCTTTTCCTTTTTGGGCAAAATAGAGTTTTTCTTGATCCGGTAGGGCAACCACGGCGATGATCGGTCTTCCCTGATAACATAAGGCGATATGTAGGGCATATTCTCCCGTTTTGTTGATAAAATCGCGGGTTCCGTCCAAAGGATCGATAATCCATACCCAATCTTTCGGGATAGCTTCATTACCCTGATGGGTTTCCTCGCTCAGATAACCAAAGTCGATATCAGCAAAATTTCTGTGTAATTCCCCTAAAATATAGTGATTTGCCGCTAAATCCGCCGCCGTTACTGGTCCGCCTTTTTTCTTCTCGTTGACGGCTAAATCCTGTTCACCCCGGTAGTAGGATTGGAGGATTTTAGCACCACCCCAACCGACGGCACGAGTCACAGCTAAAATGCGATCGAGCGTTTCGGTATCTTGACAGGTTAAATTAATCATAAAATAGCCTCAGTTTTTCAGACTTATTATCCACTAAATTAACTGCGAAATTTAAAGACTGGCTTCTTATACCATTTTTCTAAAGTAATGACAGAGATGGTTAATTGCCCTCACCCCCCCCCCGACGTCGGGGGGCAAGGGGGGGTAATATACCTGTCAAGAATAAAGAAAAATGGCTCTTCCGAACTTGTCATGTAAAATTAAAGAAAAAACAGACAATTATTGCTGACCAATAAAACAATAATTTATCTTTAAAAGCTGACTATGCTTGCAATACAGCAATTTATTGGTTAAAATATAGACAGCCAAG
>NZ_JAPZSR010000346.1:0-9754 GCF_027531875.1 Microcystis sp. LE19-84.1B
CAATTGTCTATCTTTTGGTATTAACTTATTTATGCCTTAAGTCCTTTCCTGTATGAATTTCAGCTACTTTTGAGCGTAGTTGCTCTCATCGAATTTTATTTTAAGTTAATTATTTGCATAACAATTCCCGAAGAGCCAAATAAGCTCAAAAATATTTTTAGCCGTTCCTGTCAGCCTTGTTGCCATAGGGTTAAATATAATTCACTTTAGCTGCTTTTGTAGTTCTACTCAAACAATTATTGAGAAGAATGTATCTAAAAATACTTTTGTTAGCAGCAATTTTTAAGGACTATGAGCCTTCAAGTCTAGCTATTCTTGGCAACCGTCAGTTTTTCCCTATGGCTAAAAATAATTTATTCTCCAATAATAAATCGCTCAAATAAGCTGTAAAATAGGATACATTGCCCTAAAAATCTCTAGCCAATCCATAGATTATCGGTGTTCCAAGCCACTCGCCGCCGTTTAGCCTTATGGTACACTGTTGTCACTGCCATACTACTGCTTTTTCTCGCTACGGGAATGTATTTTTATGTGCGGCATACCCTAGTGGATCGCATTGATGATACCCTCAAACACATCATTGAGGTGGTAAATCGTTCCCTCGTGATCGAATCGATTCCCCCGAACCAAGGACGTTATCGCGTCGATCCCCTTGCAAGTTTTCCCAGTCAGGGTAAATCCGTCGAGGACGATCATATAGATTTGGAATGGTTCGATCCCCAAGGTAATCTAGTTTGGTCAACTCTGGCCGAATCTTTAGATATTCCCCTCCATCCCCACCGTCAGGGGGAAACTATTCGCTTATCCGATAATCGTCTGCTGCGACAAATAACCGAAAGGGTGGAAATCGATCATTATGTTTTGGGATATCTGCGGGTAAGTCATCCTTGGTTTGAGGTGACAAAACCAATTAGACAGCTATTATGGGATTTAATCGTCGGAATTTGCCTGATGATTGCCAGTGTCGCCTGGATTGGTTGGTTTTTGTCCGGTTTAGCCATTCAACCGGTAAAAGAGTCCTATCAGAGTTTAAAACAATTTACCGCCGATGCTTCCCATGAATTACGCAATCCGATCGCCACTATTCAAACTAACGTGCAAATGGCGATCGCCTATCCCCAAACTGGCCATCAACGCTTGCAAGTGATCGATCGTTTAACGGAAAGATTGGGCAATTTAGTCAATGATCTGCTCTTTTTAGCCCGTTCTGATAGTGGCATCGTCCAACCGATCGAGCAAGCTGTACCTTTGGATGCTTTATTGATGGAAGTGGTGGAAGAACAGCGTTTAATCGCCGATAAGCAGGGAATTTCCCTCTCTTTGTCGATTGTGGAACCGAATCAAGAGGATTTTTCCTACAGCGATGAAATGTTTACTATGCAGGGAGATTGGGATCAATTAGCCCGTTTATTCACAAATTTAATTTCTAATGCCCTAAAACACGCTTTTTTGCCCGAATCTGAGCCTAAAAATGTGGCAGTGGAATTGGAAAAAAGTAAACGCGATCGACAATCGGTGTTACTGGTACGCGTCAAAGATAACGGAATCGGCATTCCCGAGGCTGCTTTGTCCCATATTTTCGATCGCTTTTATCGTCTCGATCCCGCACGACAAAATTCTGCCACCTCCGGGGGAACAGGATTAGGATTAGCGATCGCTTTAGCGATTACCCTCAGTCATCATGGACAAATTAGCGTCGAAAGTCAGATCGATCGAGGAACAGTTTTCACCGTCACCCTACCAAAAAGCCATCAACGGGAGAAAAAAACCGAAAAGTCAGAAGCTCGACACCTCTGACTTCTTTTCATACCCCCAAGGGAATTCGAATCCCTGTCGCCTCCGTGAAAGGGAGGTGTCCTAGGCCACTAGACGATGGGGGCTTAGATTTCAGACCTTTTTAAATATAACAATAATCTTTCTGGGAGTCAAGGGTTTTGGCAAAAATTTTTTTTATCCCGCCCTTGCACAATAGGATAGTCTAAATGAAGATGTTATCGCCCAAAATCCATGGCTGCCGATCCCTATAAAAGCCGACTGTTCAACCTGATCAACCGTCGCTTGATCCGTCTGAAAGATAACCTCGGCCGCGTTTCCCGTCGCGGTCAAAATGCGATCGCTCTTGCCCTGCAAATAGCCATCTATCCCGTCTATTTACTGGTACAATCGCTGCGGGTGACGGCTAATCAATTGGGGAACAGTCTCCAGAAACAATTATCACCCCCCAGCAAGGAGGGGACGGATGCGATCGCAGAATTTCTCCAGAGCTTATCCGACCAAGAAACGGCATTTATTGGCATAGCAGCCGATCTAGAGGATCAAGCTTTAGTTTTCGTCACTAACGATCACCAGACCGTTAAAATCACCGATAATCAAACCCAAAGACAAATAGAAAAACAAATTAGGACGGCACTGGCTAATTACGCCCTCGAAAAACGGAGAATTAAGCGATTAAATCCTCAGTATCCGCCTTTATTACCAAATTTTACCGATAAAAATTCTGTCTTGCCTCCGATCCGTTGGTTTTGGGAGCTACTACGCTGGGAACAACAGGGACAGATAGCGATCGCCATAAATCTATTCCAAGAATCCCATCTCGTCAAAACCCCGACACCACCCTCCTTACCACTGCCTAATTTAAATTCTCAAGCAATTTTAGGAGTTATTGACGAAAAATTAGCGATTTTCGAGGCTAAATTTCTCGCTATCTCCCCCGCAATCCCCGGTAGTTTGAGCCACACCCCTAACCCTCCTTCCGATCTCGTTAACCAGTCCCCGACTCTGGAGAAAAATTCCTCCTATCTCTGGCGCCTTTATTGGTTAATTTATGCGGCGATCGAGCATTTCTGGGCAAAAGAGAAGAATAATTTAGAATATAGTGCTGATTCACCCGCTTTATCCGCAAAATATCCCCTAAGTCTTCCTAATTCTCTGCTGATCACCTTCAAGCAACGTCTCCAGGATTGGCTAGAAAAACAAACCCAAGCGGATCCCTTCACGATCGGCAAACTCATCCAAGCGGCGATCGATCACTTCTTTTCCTCTCGCCAATCCCTGACATTTTCCGCCGTCAGCGAGCAACCTTGGCTAGAATCCGCCGATATATTGGCTATTTCTCCCCAAGACTCCGAAAAACCCCGCCTTAATCCCGCTTATCCCCTTCCCCAGTCCCCAGTCACCCCAACCGAGCCTTCTAGCACAGAAAAAGTTTTTAGTCAAGGAAAACAAAATAAATCTTTACAAAAAATCCCCCCGGCCGCCGCTGAAATTACTCCGGGAGAATCCCCCCCCGCCACCCAATTAGATCCCCGCTATGCTAGGGAGATAATTCAACCAATTAACGAAGAATGGTTAGAAACCGAATCAACACCCGTCGGCTACGTTAAACACCCCTTAGAACGGATTTTAGAGGGATTAGATGCGATTATTTTATGGGTGGAGGAATTAGTTATTAAAATCTGGCGTTGGTTGCGGTACAATCGACGCATTTCTAAATTACTCAAACGCAAACGCTAAATCGATCGGTTTTGGGTATAGCCGAGCGGGTAGTCTTTCTGTTGTGAGAAACTTGAGACTATCTTTAGGGACTTACCTCTGTCAATCCCTAGCGCTGCACTTCACTTTTGAATGAACATTGGCTGCTCGGCAGTTAAGTTCATGGCTATAATCTGAAATTACCCAAATTTATCGACAAAAATAAGCTAAACTAACGGCAAAGATAATAGGTTTTGATTTTTTCCTTGGGATTACTTATGGACGGTATCTGTACCTTAGCTAACGATCGCGTTTACGATCAATTAATCGCTCTACTCAACAGCATCGAGGTAAATGGGGGAAAAGCTCTTCCTGTTTGTGTCTATCCCTACGATGACAACATCGAACGTATCAAAGCGGAAATTGCTCAACGTCCTAACGTACAGTTGTTTGATAATCAGGAAATTATTGAACGCTGGGAAAATTTCGCCAAGTCGATTTGGGATAGCCACCCGCAAGCCCGCGAACGTTGGTTGAAATCGGGTTGCACTGACCGATATTATCGTATGGGAATGCACCACCGTTTTATTGCTTTTGATAGTCCCTTCGATCGTTTTATCTACATGGATGGGGACACCTTGCTACTCGATGCCATTGATAAAATCTTCGCTATTCTAGATAGGCACGATTGTGTTGTTTATGACTTTCAGCACAAAGATCCCACTCATGTCTATGAAGTTTCTCAACCAAAATTATTCGAGGTTTTTTCCCGTGATCGTATCGAAAAGGAGATTTTTTGTGCAGGTTTCTACGCTTCTAAAACTGGTTTATTCGATGAAAATCAGCGAGATTGGCTCATAGAACAATTGCGAGCAGGAGAAGCGGAAATTCTCTATCCGATGGCTCCCGATCAAACTATCGTCAATTATATGATGATGCGCTCAAATTTTTCTATATATAATCTAGCTCTTCAATTGCCTAAAGAAGAACGCACCGGCTGCTGTGTCACCTCTCCCCATTTTCAGGCTTTAGATAATATTCTTTACGATCAGGGCAAACGGTTGACATACCTTCACTACATCGGTTTATCTTCCTCTCTGTTTACTCGACTTTGTAGCGGTGAAAATCTCGATTTTCCCTATCGAGATATTTTCTTACACTATCGTTATCTCTACGAACCTAGTCAACGTCCTATATTTACCGGTAGTCCCAAACCCTATCAACCACCGACCCCAACCTTTTGGCAAAAAGTAACCAGAAAACTCGGCTTAGTAAAATAATAATTACAGTCATTTCAATTATTAAGATTGAATCGTATCAGACTTATCTGAAATGACTATACATTTTCAAGGTCTAATCTTCTGCATAAGAAGAGTCCAGGCGAAAAAAAACCAAAAAGTAGCGGAATGTATAGCGCGCCACTACATCTCAGAAAAAACCCCTTACAATAGAGACAAAAGTGATCGGAGATCAATGGGGGTGAACGTCATGTTAGTGATTTTAACCGACGAACACATTCTCGATACGGGTTCTGTCTGTCAGGGCTGTCTTTTAGCCAACCAGCAGGGGCAACCCCGGTGGCGAGAGGGTAAACTAGGCTGTGGTCACTCCTTGGGTAAAGGAGGAAGCCAACAGCCCAATCTCTACGAGTGTCAGATGGGCTTTACAATTGCTAATATTGAAGGCTAATCAGACCTTTTAAATGCTCAACTTAGAGTTGAGTTAGGGGGATTTTCTTGGGACTCGGAGGAGAGAATCAAGGCTATTACTAATCCCCAATTCAGCTTAGATACAATGACAATAATGGCTGAGGGTTTCGTAGCATCGATCGTAGGCTTTTTGGGCTTGGGTTAAAACAGCGTCGGAAATTTCTATATCTAATTTTCTGGCTTGTTTAATAATTTTACCCGCTTTGATATTCTCGGAAGAATCTCCTATACCGCGGCTGCCAGTGGTTTTTAAAACTCGATATTCTTCAGAAAATCCCGTTTTAGTATCGAGATGACTCTGTAAACTATTAAAGACCAATTGACTTTGGTTTAATACCTGATCGTGGGTGATAAATAAACTCTTTTCTTTGCTGTTAATTAATCGAGCATAACCTTCTAGGGTGGCTAAACGACCAGTATAATAGCCTAGCGCGTGCTGCTCGTTTTGATGGGGTTTAAGATCTAGAATACTAGCTAAAGTGCGCTTCGGTTCTCGTAGTAAAAATATGGTCTTAACCGGATCAGATTGCAAAAAACTATGATCTAAAAACTTCTGATCATGAAGAACTTTATCTAAAATATATTTATGATTCATGTTTAAATCTTTCAAACGCCAGTAGAGTTGAAACATTAAAGTTTTAAAATCCTGTTCACTCTCATAAACCAGATGAGTTTCGCCAAAACCGATAATTTCAGGATTAGAATTGAGGATATGGGTCAATAAAGACGAACCCGATCGCATATGGCTAAGAATAAATAAAACCTGATAGGGTTGGGGACGAAAGAGAATTTTATAGGGGTCTTTGGGTGTATCAATGCGTACCTGAAAATACTTATAAGTTAAACGATGGGTTAAACCCTGCCAAGATTGGGGTAAGCGATCGAGGGCTATAGTCATAGGTTAATAAGGAATTGTGTCAACTTGTCGCGAAGATTCCCCTATAATGTATCCCATTTAAGACCCAAACAAAAGTGAGGTTTATACAAAATGGGATTGCCAAGTTGTTCGCTCTGGTTTTTTACGGCGCGAACCGATGTCTGGTTTATGATGAACACTATTCCCCATCTAGTCAAAATGAGTCAGTTTCCCTTCGAGGAAAAGGTACTCGCTATTGACACGGCCCCCTTAAGCGGGGAAAAGGTTAATCGCCCCGGACTGGGTACAATGGAGGAGTTAAGAGCCTGTGCTGAAAAATTAGTTAAAGAAGGCATAATCGATCGCCTAGTGGATTTTAACTACGATCCCAGCTATCGTCAGCGTATCTATCAAAAGCATTTCGGCAGTCCCCTCCGTTCCACCCATAACTACAAAGGTTATCCGATTTTCGGCTCGATCTTCAAAATCGAGTCATGTCGCAGCGATTATATGGTTCATTATGACAGTGACATGATGCTCTACCAAGAACCGGATTACAGTTGGATCCGCGAAGGGATCGAGTTAATGGAAACCCATCCAGAAATGATGTTTGTGCGTCCTTTGTCCGGTCCACCCCGGCCTGATGGTACGATTTATTCTCAGCATCCTTGCACGAAAAATCCCGACGGATTCTATCAATTTAAATTTTTTGGTAGTCGTGCCTATTTACTTAATTGTCGTCGCTATGATCGCCTTTTACCGATCACCCCCCTCTGGCGCTCTTATAAAAATACCTTTCTCGATCATTTACCCGATGGTTTAAAAGCTTGGGGCAATATTTTAACCGGTAAAGGAAAACTCGACTCTTGGGAAATTATGGTTTCTCGCTCCCTAGAACAAAGCAACTACTATCGCGCCACTCTCACCAATGCCAAGGGTTGGACTTTGCACCCCAACGAGCGCTCTGCCGCTTTTAGGCAAGCTTGGCCGACTATTATCGAAAAAATCGCAGCGGGTGTTTACCCACCGCCCCAAGCTGGTTATTATGACCTGATTCCGGAATTATGGTATTAAAAGAGCCTTAGTTCTCTAGATTTGAGGTGAGGCGATCATTGCTTAGATTTCATAGCACCAGTTATAACCTCGTAAGTACCTGTTGTTTCCGTTAAACGATGTAATATCTCGTTTACACCGCAACTCATTGACGATTGCGTAATGTAGAAAGTGAGTGCGGCGACAATTGTACTTGTCAAACAATGATATAGTACAAGTAAATTGCTAATTATCGGCAGGTAGCGTCTGTCATAGGTATAGATTGTGGAGTTAAAATATGTCTAGTACACACACTGGTATTGAGTGGACTGATAAAACGTGGAATCCAACAACCGGGTGCGATAAAATTAGCACTGGCTGTCTGCATTGTTATGCCGAAGCTATTACACAGCGTTTTCCCAAAAACTTTCCCAATGGATTCACCTTAACTTTGCATCCAGAAAGATTGGAAGAACCCTTACGTTGGCGCACTCCCAGTCGAGTTTTTGTCAACTCAATGAGTGACCTTTTTCATGATGATGTGCCTCTCGACTTTATCAGACAAGTTTTCTCAGTTATTCATTCAACACCTTGGCATATATATCAGATTTTAACAAAGCGACAAAGCCGTCTAGGTGATTTAGCGTCTAAATTAGATTTTCCAGAAAACATTTGGCTAGGTGTATCTGTCGAGAACCAAAACCACATAGATCGGATTGAATATCTTCGGACAGTGCCTGTTTCAGTGCGTTTCATTTCATGTGAGCCACTTTTAGGACCCCTAGAACTTAATTTAACTGGCATTGATTGGGTTATTGTCGGCGGAGAATCCGGGCAAAAACATCGCCAGATGAAACTTGACTGGGCAAGGGATATCCGCGATCAATGTCAAAATTCAGGGGTAGCATTTTTTTTCAAACAAGTTGGGGGAAGGACACCGAAAGCAGGGGGTAGATTACTTGATGATAAAATCTGGGACGAGATGCCTAATGCCTGGAATCAGCATATCCAAAAATGGGGAAGTGTCCCACTTAAATCAGCGAGGCGTTCAGAAAAATTAGAGCTTATTGCTTAACTGGAAATGTAACCTTTAAATCATCCGCAAACGTTCCTTTTCGCCGTTTTTTGTCATCGAGTGAATGTACTGTGATTTTTCCTTGAGATTCAAGATTGCTAAGGGCAGTTTTGTAATTCTTTTTAATGTACGGTTTTCCAGGATGATGCTGGTCGTAAATCTCTACCATCGTCATAGTTTTACCTGAAAAATTGTCCAACAACATAGATTCCAGTTGATCAAGAGGACGGGTTAGCTCAAAGAGTAACGGTTGTTGAAGAGTTGCAGGATTATACTCAAAAGATGGTACGCCCTGCGTCTGTTCAGAACTCTCTTTAGCCATTATCTCTTTCATAATTTCATGGCCTTTAGGATGCTTGCTTACAAAAATTAGGTGATGGCTAGTACGATTTCCCATTTCATGTCTGAAACGAAATGGAAGAACATATTTACCCCCCATTTCTTTCAAGGCTTCACAGATATATTCTACAACGGTTAACTCACGCTCTTGTGGAGTAAGTGTAAGTGTTTTCAATCGTTTGCGGAGTTGATCTGCTCCTACTTGTCCGAATAGCGCATTTATGTGTTCTTTGACTGCATCATTATTTAAACCCATGTTGATGCGATTGTAATTGAAGAAGAAGATGCAATCACAACCCCAATCTTTGACGACCGAATTAACAAGTTCAAGAGATAGCCCCTTGTAACCCCAAGGATCAACAAAAAGTAAAGTGGGAACTAATTTCATGCTTTGGAAGGTTTTAACTATGTCCTCTCCAACCTCATATTTTGATATTTGAGGGCGGTATTTTAAATTTTCTATGCCCGGAATTGAATCTATAGCTTGTTGAAGAGAATTAACATTTTCGACATCGGCATCGTTAAAGATCGATACCAGCATATTTCGCATATCTGGATCGGCGATGGCAGTTTCTAGAACCTTTACTGGGGTTGATTTTGAGCCATCTTTATATCGTCCGGCACCAGCAAAAAGGTCAACATAAGCGATTTTCTGGTTTGAAGACGATCCCTTCTTAACTTTTGAAATTATAACTTTTGCCCAAGCCCAGAAATATTTCTCAACAATCCTAGCTTTGATCAAGGACTGTTCTTTTTGCTCATTGAAGAAGGAATTTTCAGTCATAAGCTATATGGCTCTTCGGTTTGTGTTATGCAATGGACGGGGGTTATCAAGGATGGAACCCTTGTATAGAAAGGCATTTAGCGATTTTTGTCAATTATTTTCGTCTAGAGCGAACTAATCAATTAAGTCTCTTGCCAGATAAGGATTTAGTCGATTTATGCCCCCCTATCGAACCATACCAAGTAACGAAGAGCCAGCTATATCAATAGTTACGATGCCGAAGGCGCTAGGTAGCAGCAAGTCGATCTTCTCGTCGGATGCGTTAATCAAATGTAACATACCTTATTTTTGTTTGAATTAGAGAAGATAGGAGATGAAACAACCCAAAAGAAAACCCAACCACCGCGATGGGGAGATTGGGTTTTCTGGTTATCAATTGATTTTAAGGGGCCAAAGCGTTACCGCGCAGGAGAGAACCGATGGTTTTAGCAGTAATCTTCATCTGTACGAGAGGATTAGCGGGAACAACGGTTTTATAGAGATAACTG